>CAYROB010000159.1:1479-3707 GCA_964425775.1 uncultured Carnobacteriaceae bacterium | reverse complement strand
AATCACCTACTGCTTTAAACAAAGGATCAGTTAACCCTAGTTTCCCATTCAAATCGTCTAGTGTAGTATTTGATTTATTGAGTAATCCTTCGACTTCAACGAGTAAATGGTCTGTATTCTTTGTCAAAACAGTGATTGTTTCATTGACTTCTTCAACAGTAGTATTGACCTCTTTAATTACATTCCCGGCTTTGTATATGGTAATTGCCAGTGAAATAGAAAATACTGCAAAAGCTAACGCTGCAATTAACGCTGCAATTTCTCCACCTGATAAATTCATTGTATTCACTCTCTCTTCTTTTATAATTGTGCATTTAGCATACCATTATAGCGTTAAGTTATGCAAATTATATAGCATACGATTTCATTTTGTTTTGATCGGCTTTCAAGTATCTCTCTTGCTTCTCTCGCTATTTCCTTTAAAATGATAAGAGTACGTATCCAATCAAAATCTAGTAAATGGAGTGGTTTTATATATGTTTTACTACGCTGAAACTGTCGAAGAGCAACTAAAGCTGGATGCAATCGAAAATCCCAGTGCATTTGAAAAAATGGTCTCTTCTTTCGACTGGCCGGCAATTCGAAATCAAATGATTTCTACAACTATTCGGCTAGCCTTTACTCTTCTCTTCTTTTATATCTTACGAAAAGTAAGTACTTGGGCCATTGATCTCTTTTTCAAAAAATATTTCACTGATCAGACTCAAAAAACCAATCGTTATGAAACAATTTATCGCGTGACTTATAATATTTTCAATGCCATTTATTATTTCTTTTTAATTTATACTGTATTAGAAATATTTAACTTTCCAGTAGCTACTCTCTTGGCAAGTGCCGGGGTTGTTGGTTTGGCTGTTTCTTTAGGAGCTCAAGGATTTGTTTCTGATTTAGTCAATGGTTTTACCATGTTATTTGAAAAACAAATTGAAATTGGTGATGAAGTAACTTTAGATGCCATCACGGGTGTCGTTTTAAATGTGAGTTTACGGACAACTCAAGTGAAAGACTTTGATGGGACAGTTCATTTTATTCCAAACCGTGAAATTGCGATTATTAGTAACCGTTCAAAAGCGGATATGCGTGCGTTAGTTAATGTTCGCCTCTATCCAGATACAGATATTGAAAAAGTACGAGAAATTATCGAAGCAGCAAATGAGAAGTATATCCCACAATTTCCTGAGATTACTATCCCACCAGCTGATATTTTCTTTACTTCCAACCAAAAAAATCAACTGACGTTGCGGATTACTATGTTCACAGAAGCTGGCGCCCAATATCGTGTCATGAATAAATTCTATGAACTTTACGTCAAAGAGCTCACTGCTCAAAATATTGAACTGCCATATAGTGATGTTGAAATTGCATAATCAAATTAAAAATAACGGCTTGAAACCAATTTTGAATAATTAGTTTCAAGCCGTTATTTATTTTTCTCTAAATCAAATCAATTCTTCTACCTTATCTTCCACTCGATAAACCGTCTCAAAATTATGTAAAATTCGATTGGTTCCTCGCAGTATTTCCTGACGTGTAATGATTCCCAACAAAATCCCTTCATCATCAATGACTGATACAAAGGCATGATTGACAAGCTTTCTTAATACATTCTCCAATTCATAATCCACAGTAACAGACGGATAATCCTTTTCCATCACTTCTTTTACTTGAATATCCGCCAACTTATCAAACTCTACATCCTCGATATCGATAATTGCATCCATAATAATTGCTAGTGAAATCAGCCCTTGCAGTTTTGATTTCTCATCAATTACTGGTACCAAGGAATACTTGTTACGAGTCATCAAGAGTAAGGCGTGATCTAAAGTATGATTTGCACCAATCACCGCTAATTCATCCGCTGGCTTTATCAATGTATCCAAATCATTCAGCAACATTTTTTCCATACGTTCACTTATCAATTGTTCACCACTTCTTTCATCTCATTAAATTTAATCCAACGCTGTTGAGAGTTCATGAATTTCATTGTGATTCCAGTCATAAAAACGAATAAAACGTCCTTCTTTATTCTTTTCATAAATCGCATAGGAACCCACTCTTAACGCCCCCCGTGGTTGGACAATACTTCCTGGATTAATAAAATAGCGTTCAGCGATTTTATTAACCTCCGCAATATGCGTGTGTCCATAAAAAACGACATCGGCAGCTTGTTTTTTTGCCATTTCATTTAACAAATCTAGCGTAAAACCGACACGGTGATTATGTCCGTG
>CAYROB010000159.1:0-1469 GCA_964425775.1 uncultured Carnobacteriaceae bacterium | reverse complement strand
AAAATCCTCTACTCGATCCAAAGGTAATGAGTACCCTATATCCATATTCCCTCGTACCGTCTTAAATGTTTCCCAGATTGAATCATTCGACATAAATTCAGAATCGCCACAATGCAGCCACAAATCAACTTCATCTTGATAAAGATCGTTTAACTCTTCTAATATTTCTAAATTCCCATGATTATCGCTCACAATTAATGCTTTCACTTTAAATCTCCTCTTTGCCTATAGCCAATCGTCTAAATGTTTTTCTAACTTTTTAATTGCCCGTGCCCGATGACTAATCTCATTTTTTTCCTCGCTAGTTAATTCGGCCATTGTCTTACCAAGTTCCGGCATATAAAATAAAGGATCATAGCCAAAACCATGTTCACCTCTGCCAACATCAAGTATTTGCCCAAATGCCTTTCCTTCAACAAAAAGTGGCTCTCGATTTGGACCGGCCATTACCAACGAACAGTGAAAGTTCGCTTTTCTATCTGCTCCTGGAACCTCTTGTAATACTTCAACTAATTTTTGATTGTTCTTAGTATCATTTCCATGTTCGCCAGCAAAACGGGCAGAGTAAATACCCGGCTTTCCATCTAACGCATCTACTTCTATGCCAGAATCATCCGCCAAAACAATGGTATTCAACTCTTTTGAAATAGCATCCGCTTTTTGAAAGGCATTCTCAGCAAATGTGTCTCCAGTTTCTGGCACATCATCTAACTCTGGATAATCCAACAAGGTTTTCACTTGATAGCCATATTCATTAAATAGATTCTTAAATTCTTTTGCTTTTCCTTGGTTGCGTGTTGCGATGATAATTGTTTTATTCATCTGTTTTTTCAATCTCCTCTAAGTCAATATTTACCACTTCAAAATCACCAATTGGAATCCAGTTCCGTGCAATCTGTTCAAATTTTTCAGCTTCTGCCGTAGTATAAAAGACAGATTTTTTCGATTTTGTAGCTGCTTGCCTTAATAAATTATTTTCTTCTAAATATTCTTTGATTAATTGTGTGGTTAAAATAGCTGGATCAATTAATGCAATATCATTTCCTAGATAATCTTGAATTAAGTGTTGTAATAACGGGTAATGCGTACACCCTAGGATTAGTGTATCGATTTCCGTTTCTTTTAGCGGTCTTAATTCTTCTTGGATTACACTTTTGGCATAGTCACTTGTTAAATCATTCTTTTCAACAATTTCTACAAATTTCGGAACAGCTAATGTATGGATGTTAGCTGATGCTCTTAATGCCTTTATTTTCTGTCGGTGCTCATTCGAATGAATCGTAGAAACTGTCCCAATGACACCAATCTCATTATTTTGGGTATGTTCAACCGCTGCAATACTTCCTGGCTCAATCACACCAATGACAGGTATTGATAATTCTTTTTTCAACACTTCCAACGCTGCGGCTGTTGCGGTATTACATGCAACAACAAGCATCTTGATATCTTTACTGATTAAAAAGTCTGCA
>CAYROB010000158.1:0-3710 GCA_964425775.1 uncultured Carnobacteriaceae bacterium | reverse complement strand
ACAGTTCACTGGCTCCTTTTCTTTTACATGAGATTACGATTTAAGAAGGAAGGCATATTATGGGCAAAAATCCACACGCATTGTTCCAAACCCTACTCACACAAATAAAACTTGAGCCTTTAAACGAAGAGAGAAACTATTTAGAAAATGGTGAAATTCAGTCGGTTAAAGTGCATAAAAATGAAAAAGTTTGGGAGTTCCATTTTTTATTCGATCGCATTTTACCATTTGCTTTGTATCAAAAATTACAAAATTCTATGAAAATGGCATTCTCACAAATTGCGAAGATATCGATTCAGATTGAAACGAGAAATTCAGAAATGACGCAAGAGTTAATCAATGATTATTGGCTGTTGTCTTGTCAAAACAGTCAAGTTGATTCGCCGATTTGTAATCAGATCTTCAAAGAGAGATATCCGCACTATAAAGATGGGGAAGTCTATTTTTATATTGAACATGAAGTAACTCTAAATAAATTTGAAGATGATTTTTTTCCAAAAATCAGTGCTCAATATGAGGCACTAGGTTTTCCTGATCGATTTAGAATTATTCCCAAAGTAGATGAGGAAGCAGCAGAAAAATTAGCAAATGCAGTAAGAGAAAAAAATGAATCAGAAACAGCTGAACTAACAAAAGTATTGACAGAAAAACACCAAGAGAATGAACGGAATGGTTCACGCTCAGGTGGTGGCTCGGCTACGGGACCAATACGAATTGGACGCGGGATTGCTGCAAAGAACCCAGTCTTTCAAATGGATAGTATTGTTGATGAAGAACGCTCATTAATTGTCGAAGGCTATGTTTTTGATGTAGAAGTTCGAAAACTGCGCTCAGAACGTGAATTAATGATTATAAAAATGACTGATTACACTTCATCATTAACTGTTAAAAAGTTCTCGAATAATGAAGATGATGAAGCAGCTTTTTCACGGATCAAAGAAGGTATGTGGCTGAAAGCTCAGGGAGCAATTCAGCAAGATACTTTCAACAATGAGCTAACCATGATGGCACAAAGCCTCCAAGAAACATTCCACGAAGAGCGGATGGACACGGAACCTGAAGGAGAAAAGCGGGTTGAACTTCATGCGCATTCCAAAATGAGTATGATGGATTCTGTAGTTGAGGTTAAAGATTTAGTAGCTACCGCTGCTAGATGGGGTCATGAGGCAGTTGCCATAACAGATCACGCAGGTGTATATGCTTTCCCAGAAGCTTATCAGGCAAGTAGAGACCATGATATTCAAGTGATTTATGGTTTGGAAGCTGATTTAGTTGATGACGGGGTGCCCGTTGCATTGAACTTAGCAGACATCCATTTAGATGATGCTACCTATGTTGTCTTTGATGTGGAAACGACTGGCTTATCCGCGATTTATGATTCAATTATTGAAATTGGTGCGGTCAAAATGTTTAAGGGTAATGTGATTGAAGAATTCCAAGAGTTCATCGATCCGGGTGAGCAATTATCGGCATTTACAACTGAATTAACCGGAATCACGAATGAAATGGTTCGTGGATCAAAACCAGAAAAACAAGTCATGACTGAATTTAGAGAGTTTTGTCAAGGAACCATTCTAGTTGCCCATAATGCGAAGTTTGATATTGGTTTTATTAATAAAGCCTATCAAAAACATGAGATGGAGCCGACAGTTTTACCGGTCATTGATACTTTAGAGTTATCGCGCTTTGTCTACCCTGAGTTAAAGACTTTTGGTTTAAGTGCTTTAGCCAAAAGATTTGATGTGGAGCTTGAGCACCATCACCGAGCGATTTACGATGCCCAGACAACGGGGCTGTTGTTAAATATCTTTTTAGAAGATTTAGAAGAACGCTATGGCGTAACCAACCACAACAAATTAAATGACTATACTGGAAACGAAGAGAGCTATAAACGATCTCGTCCAACACATGCGACAATGTTGGTTGCTTCAGAAGCGGGATTGAAAAATTTATATCAGCTTGTTTCGATCGGCTTAACCGAATACTACTTTAGAACACCACGTATTCCTCATCGGGTACTGGCTGAACATCGAGAAGGTATTTTATTAGGAAGTGGTTGTTCAAATGGGGATGTCTTTACTGCAATGATGCAGACGGGTTATGAAGATGCGAAGGAATTAGCAGGGAAATATGATTTCTTGGAAATTATGCCTAAAGATGCATACTTGCATCTAAAAGAGCGCGAGCTGATCAAAAACGAAGAAGATTTAGAAGATATCTTAAAAAACATTGTGAAATTAGGCGAAGAGTTAGATATTCCGGTTGTAGCAACGGGGAATGTCCATTACTTGAATCCAGAAGACTCGATTTATCGAGAAATTATTTTACAATCAATTAATAAAAACAATACAAAAGAAACCTTACATCCAAAAATTCATTTTAGAACAACGGATGAAATGCTTGAGGAGTTTTCCTTTTTAGGTGAGGCAAAAGCAAAAGAAGTTGTTGTCACAAACACACAACGAGTGCATGCGATGATTGATCCGGATTTAGCACCAGTTAAAACAGATTTATACACGCCGAAGATGGAGGGTGCTGAAGAAGAAATTCGGGAAATGACTTATACAGAAGCCGCAACTTTGTATGGTGAGGAATTACCTGAAATTGTTAAGGCACGGATTGAGCGTGAATTAACAAGTATCATTGGAAATGGCTTTGCGGTTATTTATTTAATTTCGCATAAGTTAGTTGAGAAAAGTAATCAAGATGGGTATTTAGTGGGATCACGTGGTTCGGTTGGGTCTAGTTTAGTCGCAACACTGACAGGAATCACAGAAGTAAATCCATTGCCACCACATTACCGTTGTCCGTCTTGCCAGCATACTGAGTTCTTTACAGATGGTTCAGTAAGTTCAGGTTTTGACTTACCTGAAAAACATTGTCCGTCTTGTGGTACAAAGTTGGCAGCGGATGGACATGATATTCCATTTGAGACGTTCCTAGGTTTTGATGGAGATAAAGTTCCGGATATTGATTTGAACTTCTCTGGAGAATATCAAACAAATGCACACGATTATACAAAAGAGTTGTTTGGAGATGATTATGTCTTCCGTGCGGGAACAATTGGGTCAATTGCCCAACGAACTGCTTACGGGTATGTAAAAGGGTATGAAGGCGATATGCATGATAACTACCGTGGTGCTGAAATTGACCGTTTAGTTAAAGGAATTACAGGAGTACGCCGAACAACCGGGCAGCACCCAGGGGGAATTATTGTTGTACCAGATGACATGGATATTTATGATTTTACACCAATTCAATTTCCAGCCAATGATCAAGAATCTAAATGGTATACGACACACTTTGATTTCCGCTCAATTGAAGAAAACGTACTGAAGTTAGATATTTTAGGTCACGATGATCCTACCATGTTACGTATGCTACAAGATTTATCCGGCTTAAATCCTGAAGAAATTCCTTTAAATGATCCGGATGTGATGCAGTTATTTCAAGGACCGGAAGTATTAGGCGTTACTGAAGAACAGATTTATTCAAAAACAGGTACTCTAGGAGTTCCTGAATTTGGTACCCCTTTTGTTCGAGAAATGCTTGAGAAAACAAAACCCGACACTTTTTCAGAGCTATTACAGATCTCTGGCTTATCTCACGGGACGGATGTTTGGTTAGGGAATGCCGAAGAATTGATTCGAAAGCACGATATACCTTTATCCGAAGTAATTGGTTGTCGTGATGATATTATGATTTATTTA
>CAYROB010000157.1:0-3730 GCA_964425775.1 uncultured Carnobacteriaceae bacterium | reverse complement strand
GTTTCCAGTGGTCGGAAAGCTTCACCCATTTGGCGATAAAGTTCTTCCACTTCTTTTTCTTCACCTAAGCGATCTCCGTACGGCGGGTTGGTTACCATAATGCCATACTCTTTATCTGTTTTAAAATCAGCAACCGCTAGCTGCTTAAACTGAATGTTGTGGTGAACACCTGCTGCCATCGCATTCTCTTCCGCAATCGCAATCATTCGTTCATTAATATCAAAACCTTGAATATCAAGTTCGATATCATAATCTGCCGCTGCATCCGCTTCTGCTCGAACTTCTTCCCACATCTCTTCTTCCATCCATTCCCAATCCTCACATAAGAATGAGCGGTTGAAGCCTGGGGCAATGTTTTGTCCGATTAACGCTGCTTCAATTGGAATCGTTCCTGAACCACAAAGTGGATCAACAAATGGACGATCTGGTCGCCAAGTCGTTAAAGCAATTAGTGCTGCTGCTAAGTTTTCTTTAAGTGGTGCGCCACCTTTTTCTGTTCGGTAACCACGCTTAAATAGACTGTCACCTGTTGTATCCAATGTTAGCATTGCATGATCTTTACGGATACTAATCTCAATTGGGTAAAGAGCTCCTGTTTCTGGTAACATCCCTCTTCGGAAATAGACCTCCTTGATTTTTTCAGCAATTGCTTTATCTACAATTCGCTGAACATCAGGCACACTGTAAAGTGTTGAACGAACCGATTTTCCTGATATATGAAACTTTCCATCCATTGGGATATAATTATCCCACGGTAAAGCCTTTGTCCCTTCGAATAAATCATCAAATGTTTTTGCTTCGAATTCACCAACCACTATCTTAATACGGTCAGCAACACGTAGCCATAAATTCGTTTTAGCGATATCACGCTCGTCTCCTTGAAAACGAACTCGACCATTCTCTACTTGAACTTCATAACCTAAGTCACGTAATTCATCTCCCACAAGACCTTCTACTCCTGCAGCACATGTGGCGATCAAATTAAATTTTGTCATAATTAGCATTCACTTCTTTCACTTATAATTTCTATCTTTAATCACTTTTAGTTGTTTTAAAAAAGAAATCCCCCCAAAAGATGATGGGAGGATTTCAACTCTTCCTAATAAAAGTGTAATTTACTGTAAGCCATGTTCTGTCTAGGAAAGATGTTAGCCATCTTTCCAGAGATAATTATCTGTCTGACACTGCACTAGGCAGTATCCCCTTTCCTACATTGAATTATGCGAAAAGAGTGCCCCTACCTTAAGTTTGGGTTGCTCACTCGTGGGGTTTACCGCGTTCCACCAAGATCGTTTCCAATCTTGCTTCGTCACTGTGGCACTTTCAAGTCTACTCAAGCTTAGCCGAAGCCTTAGCTTTTTTAACTGCCGCTGCTATTATAAAATAGACCGCATCTTATTTTTTCAATGCGCACGAACACTACAAGCATCGCAGCCTGTGTGAGCATGGACTTTCCTCACATTCATTAGATGAACGTGCAACTATCCATAAATTACACTGTATTATTTATTCATTCATTCATTTATTCATTTATTCTTCGTTAGCTACATCCTCTAGCTTAGAGCCAAAAACATGTCTCTCTAAGTTTGATAAACGCTTTAAGATATCAAAATTAGTTACTGAAGACTGACCTGTACTTTGACCTTGTGCTCTTAGATCTGATTGTTTTGAGCTTTCATCGAGTTCTTCTACTAAATGCTCTACTTGTTCTTTTAACTCTTCAATCTCATCTTGGAAGGACTTATAATCTTGGATGACTAAATCTAGAAACTCATCCACTTCTTGAGGGCTGTATCCCCGCATTTTTGTTTTAAAATCTTTTTCAACGATCTCTTTTTGGGTCAATATTCTCACTAAAATCACCTCATCAGTCAAATCATAGTATTCTTTAATTATTATATCATGTTTTCCCTTAAATATAAAGACTAGTTGTCAATTTCACCATAATTCTCAATATATTCATAAATAAAAAATTCAATTTCTTCGAATGAGGCCAATTCCAGTGAATAATCTGTCTGTTCTTGATAGAGTTCTATTAGTTCATATAAATACTTTGGCTTTCCATCCGCTGATGCTTCGTTCATTCGATCATACACTAAAAAGGCGCCATCCGTATTACGTATCATAAACACTTGATTGCCTCTGAGCTGCTTTGGTGATTCATAATCCTTGTTTGAACTGAAATTTACATAGTCTGCTTGATGAGTCACCCTTTTGAATAATTCTTGATTCGTTTCGTTCCAGTTTTCTTCAAATGAAGTATAAGGTAAAATAACAGCTAGCTGAATATTTGGATATTCTTCTTTTAACTCAAGAATGATTTCGCCTGCCCAAAGCTCAGTACCTAATTGTCCGCCAATCACGAACCATTCAACGCCATCTTCAATATACCGAATGATTCGATTTTCAAGAAATTTTTTAATATATAAATACTTAGGATCTGTTTCATTAAATATATTCATTTCATATGAACGGTATCCACTAATTAATAATTTTTTCAATAAATGACCTCCAGCTTTTGTGAACCTACATTTCTCTGGTATTATTATCATACACGAATTACATACTGTATTCTTATCTATACTTATTATACAGAACATCTGTTGGGTATTACCAGTAGATAACACTTACTTAAAACAACTATTTTTTTAAAGTAATAGAAAGGATGAGTCCGCTGAAAATTAACTATCCACGAGGCCAACGATTCCATCATATGAGTAATCATTCGAATGGTCTAAATAGAAAACAACCGCTTAGTTATAGTAATCGAGGCATGTCACTCGAGGCTGATTTAAACTTAACGAACAAACAGTACTTGGCAAATAACCAAGCAATTATCCATAAAAAACCGACACCGATTCAAGTCGTCAAGGTTGATTATCCAGCGCGAGCTGCTGCCAAAATTACTGAAGCCTATTATACAAAGTCATCAACAACCGACTATAATGGCGTCTATAGAGGGTACTATTTAGATTTTGAAGCCAAGGAAACCAAGAACAAAACCTCTTTTCCATTAAATAACTTTCATGAACATCAGATTGACCATATGAAAGGAAGTTGTGAACATGGCGGAATTTGTTTTACCATTATCTTGTTCTCTACATTAAATGAATACTACTTTGTTCAATCTGACTTTTTGTTTAACTGGTGGGACCAACAATTTGAAGAGAATGGCCGAAAATCCATTCCTCTTGCGGCAATTAGAGAACATTGTAAGGTCATCCCTTATGGTTTTAATCCGCGTATCCCTTACTTGGAATTTGTTGATCAGTTAATTGAAGAAAAGAAGGTTAACAGATGACAAAATGATTTTTTTGTACTATTATGTTTTAGATTTAATGAATGTATTTCGAGTTAAAACGAGTCTTTTCAAATTATATATAAGAAGGTGGACATGATGTCAAGATCCAATAAAAAAGCAGCATCACGTGCTGAAAAGAGAAAACAAAAAAAGACAAATAAATCATCGATTTTCAAAAAAATTCTATTAGGGTTTTTCGGGATTATTCTCGCAGCTGGTGTCGGCGGTTTAGGATTATTTGCTTACTATGCGGCCAATGCACCGGAATTAACACAAGAGGATTTGACCGGAGCATACGGCTCTGACTTTGTCGATATGAACAATGATATTTTCTATACATTAGGTGGAGAGGAACGTGAATATGCCGAAGCTGATGACTATCCACAGGTGATGCTTGATGCAATTATGGCAATTGAAGACACACGTTTT
>CAYROB010000156.1:3493-3744 GCA_964425775.1 uncultured Carnobacteriaceae bacterium | reverse complement strand
GAGGCCTTGCTCATTGCGATGAATGAAGATAAAATGCTCTTAATTTCAGGAACAGGTGAAGTTATTCAGCCGGATGATCAAATCCTAAGTGTTGGTTCGGGTGGGAATTATGCCCTTGCTGCAGCGCGCGCATTAAAAAAACATAATGCGGAATTAAGTGCGGAAGAGATTGCTCGTGAAGGTCTCCAAATTGCATCAGAAATCGATGTCTTTACAAATGATAATATTGTTACTGAAAAACTATAAAGAGA
>CAYROB010000156.1:0-3483 GCA_964425775.1 uncultured Carnobacteriaceae bacterium | reverse complement strand
CTGTTTAGTGTCAATCCTAAAGGAAGTTTTGACAAACTATAAAGAGAATGATAAGAACGGGAGAGTGTAAAACTTGTTAAGAACACAAACATTAACACCTAAAGAAATAGTTGAACGCTTAGACCAATACATCATTGGTCAAGATGAAGCGAAGAAAGCGGTCGCGATTGCTTTGCGAAATCGATACCGTAGACAATTAGTTGATGAAGATATGCGCAAAGAGATCACACCGAAAAATATTTTAATGATTGGACCTACCGGAGTCGGTAAAACGGAAATTGCGCGTCGACTAGCGGACATATTACATGCACCTTTTATTAAGGTCGAGGCAACGAAGTTTACTGAAGTCGGTTATGTCGGACGAGACGTTGAGTCGATGGTGCGTGATTTGCTAGAGCGAGCGATTCAATTAGTACGAATTGACAAGCGACGCAGTGTTCATAGCCAAGCAGAACGTAAAGCGATTAAACGTATTGCTAAAGTATTAGCGCCAGGTATTCGTAAAGAGAAGGTAAAGAAAGAAGCAGCGAATCCACTAGCCGATATGTACAAGAACATGGGCATGGACTTAAGCCAATTAAACTTAGGCGCATTAGGTGATTTAGGTGGCGCACCAGAGGTAGAGGAAGAAGTAACTGAAGAAATTTCTTCTAAACGTGCAGAGCTTGAAGACCAAATTCAACGTGGGATGCTCGACAGTCGTGAAATTGAGATTGAAGTGGAAGAGAAACAACAACAAGCAGCCGGTCCAATGGGTGAGCAATTCGAACAAATGGGGATGGACTTAATGGGTTCACTCGGTTCATTACGCCCAGCGAAAAAAGTGAAACGCACACTGACTGTAGCGGATGCGGTTGAAGTGCTCACAGAAGAAGAAGCTGATAAGCTCATTAGTACAGAAGACATCCACGCGGAAGCGATTCGTTTGGCTGAAAACGACGGAATTATCTTTTTAGATGAGATTGATAAGATTGCATCTGGCCATGAAGGTGGACAGCAACAAGTCTCACGCGAAGGGGTCCAGCGAGATATTTTACCAATTGTTGAAGGATCTGTTGTGCGTACAAAGTATGGAAATGTGAAGACAGACTACATGCTGTTTATTGGATCAGGTGCTTTCCATATGGCAACACCAAGTGATTTAATTCCTGAGTTGCAAGGACGCTTCCCAATTCGCGTCGAACTAGATAACCAAGAAACTCATTAGTCAAACAATACAAGGCTTTGCTTGAAACTGAAAATATCGATGTCGTCTTTACAATGGATGCCATCGAAGAAATGGCCCAGATTGCTCAAAAGGTAAACGAAGAAACAGATAACATCGGTGCCAGAAGATTGCATACAATTTTAGAGAAGTTACTGGAAGAGTTATTGTTTGAAGCCAGTGATCTGCCAATGGGAGAAATCAAGATTACGCGTAAGTATGTTGAAGAGCGGATTGGTCATATTGCTAAAGACCAAGACCTTTCACACTATATTCTATAAGTTAACGATTTAAAAATAAAAACTGCTAGCTTCTTAAGGACTCGAATCTCATTCAAGTCGCTAAAAGAACTAGCAGTTTCTTTTTATTCTTTTTTTCGAGCTTTTAAGCCAAAGCCTACTTTATTTTCGGTTCCTTTACGGATGCGGTCGATGTTCTCACGGTGGAGATAGACAATACTGAAAGCCAAGACCCAAACCATGGCGGAAAAAATCGGATCACTTAAAAATAATGAAAAGATAGCGGCACCAATTGTCGCTAAAATACTCGCGATACTGACTGTACTCGTTACATAGAGTACAACTAGGAAGAAGGCCACAAAAGCCAACAGAAACAGCGGATGGATCGCTAGGAGCACACCTGCTGAAGTCGCAACTGCTTTTCCTCCTTGGAATTTGATGTAGATGGAGTATACATGACCAAGGACGGCAAAGACGCCAATAAAGATTGGGTGGATATCAGTTTCTAAGTAAATCGGAATAAGTGTCGCAATTGTTCCTTTTAATACATCAAAGATTAAGGCAAGGGTGCCTGCTTTCGCTCCTAAGATACGAAATGTATTTGTCGCCCCCGTATTTCCACTCCCATAATCGCGGATGTCTTTATCATACAAAGCTTTTCCAAGCCAGACACCGGATGGGATTGATCCCAATAAGTAGGCAATAATCATTTGAACAATAATCGTCAATTCAATCTCTCCTCTAATAAATAAAGCTTAAATTATTTATAAATGCAAAAATCTATACTCTTTCTATGGTACCACGTTTGCTTCAGTTTTTTAACTTTTATTTTGCTAGTAGACTGTTTCTATTCAAGTAAAGCTTGTTAATTCAATTATACACTAAGATTTGACAAATCTGTGATATAATTATAAAGTATGTTTATTAAATAAGAACAAGTGTTTTTACGGAAGAGAGAAAGATTCTTCCGGTAATTGGCTTGTTGTTTTCTAGAAGGGGTGCACCAAATCATGGCGCGACAAGAATATTCAGATGCTTCTATTCAAATTTTAGAAGGTTTAGATGCTGTACGAAAAAGACCCGGGATGTATATCGGCTCGACCGATTCACGCGGGCTACATCACTTGGTTTTTGAGCTCGTGGATAACTCAGTGGATGAGGTACTCGCAGGGCACGGAAATAAGATTCAAGTAACGATTCATAAAGATAATAGCATTAGTATAAAAGATGATGGCCGAGGAATGCCTACAGGAATGCATGAGTCCGGAATTCCAACGATGCAAGTAATCTTTACTGTCTTGCATGCAGGAGGGAAGTTTAGTGAAGAAGGCGGTTATAAAACTGCGGGAGGACTTCATGGGGTTGGAGCAGCGGTTGTTAATGCGTTGTCCGAGTGGCTAACGGTAACTGTCCAAAGAGATGGTTATGAATACGTCCAGAAATTTAAAAATGGTGGTAAACCGGATGGTGGCATCAAAAAGAAAAAGATTTCAGGAAAAGCTCAAGGAACGGAAATTCATTTCAAAGCAGACCCGGCTATCTTTAAGTCAACGAACTATTCTTTTGAGACACTTTCAGAACGATTACGCGAGTCAGCCTTTTTATTAAAAGGTACCCATTTTATTATTCGTGATGAAAGAAAAGAAGATAAAGAGGAAGAGTATTTCTATGAAGATGGAATCAAATCTTTTGTTGAATACTTAAACGAGGATAAAGATGTTTTAACGCCTATTGCTTATTTTGAAGGGGAAAGTAATGAGATTGAAGTGGAGTTTGCCTATCAATATAATGATGGCTACACGGAAAACTTATTAAGTTTTGTAAATAATGTGCGTACGCGTGATGGCGGGACGCATGAGATTGGTGCCCGAACAGCGCTAACTAAAACCTTTAATGATTACGCACGAGAAACTGGTTTGTTAAAAGAGAAAGATAAGAACTTAGAGGGTTCAGATATTCGAGAAGGGATCGCGGTCATCTTATCAGTACGTATTCCAGAACATATCTTACAGTTTGAAGGACAAACAAAAAATAAACTTG
>CAYROB010000155.1:0-3775 GCA_964425775.1 uncultured Carnobacteriaceae bacterium | reverse complement strand
ATGGTCCTCAAGAACGATTGCACTTTATTGCCTTAAAATTATCCAGTGTAGATTGCTATCGTATTCATGAATTTGCTGAAGATTTGTATGTCTCCCGATCAAGTATTCATAAAGATTTACAAGCAGTAGAAAAACTATTCAAAAAACATCAGCTGAAGCTTAAACGATCTAGTACAAATGGTCTTTCTATTGAAGGAAAAGAAAAAGATATTCGTAATATGATGTTTAGTGTCATGACCACTTCAAACAACTTTTCAAACTTTATTAAAATCTGCAAAAATGATAATTATGAATGTACTGGCGACTTCATTTTTTATGGACTAGATTTAACTGATGATGAAATTAAACATTTCGTTCTGAAAAGTGGATTAAGTGCATCTAAATTAACCAATGAATTTCCTTTAATTAATTTAGGGCAAATCATTGTCCGTTTGATTATTTCGTACATCCGTACCCTAGAAGGAAAAAGCATCATGTTGTCTGATGAATTTAAAGCAGAGCTGGCCAATCAAGAATTTACAGGTGAAATAAAAAAAGTTTTAAATAACTTGGAACAAACATATAATATTGAATTTCCAATTGATGAATATTTTTATATTCAAGTTTTTTACTTGGCTTTCTTGGCACCAGAGCAACAACTTCCTTATAATTTAAATGAGATAAAAACATTTACCTCTAAATTAATTAACCACTGGTCTCAAGATGTAGACATTGATTTAACCCAAGATTTTGAATTGAGAAAGAATTTAATCGCTCATTTGACACCTGTTTATACAAGAGTTATGCACAATATTCCTGTTAAAAATAAATTAAGTTCAGAAATCCAAAAAATGTACCCTAATACACTAGAAATTGTTAAAAAAAGCGTTCAATATTCAGACGAATGGTCTTCTATGCAAATGGATGATATTGAATTTTTGACCTTACACTTAGCCGCAGCTTTGGAAAAACACAAAAAACCATTAAAGGCATTGTTGATATATAGTGAGGGTCTGGGTGCTGTGTCCTTGTTAAAAGAAAAAATAGAACGGGCTGTTGCCGAAGTTACCATTGTTAGAGAAAAAAATTATAATCAACTTACTAATCAGGCTTTGACTGACATTGATTTAATTATCAGTACGCTTGATACAGCAATTGATTCTTCTCTCCCATTCATCGTAGTAAACACAATTATGTCGGATCATGACTTATTACTATTAAAAAAAGCCGTAATGGATTTCTATAAAGAAAAAAACAAGCCCAAAGGAATCGACTAAATATATACTAAATGTCTGTTTTCCTGTCAATCGAGAGAATGTAGATGAATCTATATTCTCTTTTTTATTATAAAAAAAGGTGCTGATGAGTCAAAAGAGATTCATCAGCACCATAATTGATTGAGCTGACTATACTTCCTGCTCTTTGGGTGTAGTTAATATTTTAATTGTGTTAATGATAACAAGTAAAGAGAAGAAACTAAACACCGACACCCATAGGTTTTGCTTAATCAAACCAGAGCCAATGATGATTAGTCCATCTAAAACAAAAATAATATTTGACACTTCTACTTTGTCCAAATACTGATGGATAAGTAATGCCATTACATCTGTTCCTCCTGTAGCACAATCTGATTTTAGGGCTAAGGCAATACCTGTACCAATTAACATACCTGCTAATATTCCTGATACTCCTAGTTCCAAATATGGATTTATATTAGCTAATCCTTCGAACAACCAATATTGAGGCAAGACTCTCATAAAGAATGGAGTCATTAATGAAATATAAAGTGTTTTAGCTCCAAATGTACTCCCTAACCTGTATGTAGCAAGGAGAAGTAATGGAATAGTAATCATTAAACTCATTATATCCACTTCAACATTGATAATACTCGAGACAACTAATGCCAATCCAGTAATCCCACCTGGTGCCAACCCGTCATGAATAAAGAACATGTTTACTGCAATCGCAGTTATGAACGCTGCAAAAGTAATCAGTATATATTCTTTGATATTCTTGCTATTAATCATTATTTTAAATTAAATTTCTTCGCTGCTTCATCAATTGCTTTACGCGAACGATTGAATCCTTCTACAATTCCTTCTTCGTCTTTGAAGATTGCTGAAGATAAAACGATAACATCTGGATTACACTCTATTAAAGGCTCCATGTTATCATGTCTCAAGCCACCGTCGACTGCTAATTCACAATCTGGATTCTTTTCATCAATCATTACTCGTGCACGTTTTACCATATCTACTACACTTCGTCTCCAACCCCAGTTGTCCGCACCATCTGTATCATCGACACCGTGTGTAACAATGTGTAGACGATCAATATCATAAATTGACTCTTCAACAAAACTTAGTGGTGTATAACATCCTACTGTTAAACCAACTTTTAAGCCATTTTCACGACACCAGTTAATAATGTAAGCCAACTGTGCACCAATAAAGTGCTCTGCTGGGATAATTAGCATGTTTGCACCGGCATTAGCAATTTGTTTGATAAACATTTCATCCATTGTCTCTGTATAAATATGACATTCAATTGGTAAATCTGTTTCTGGACGAATACCATCAATAATTTGGTAACCACCCATTAATTTCATGTTTTGTAAATCATGCATATCTGCTGCATCTGAGTGAATATAATCTGCACCCGCGTCACTTACTTCTTTAACAATATCTGCGATTCTTCCGTAATTTACGTGTGCTAGTCCTGCTGCAATTTTTATATGTTTCATTTTAAATTCCTCCATTTTTTTAGTTCATTTAATAATTACTTAGTTTATAATATTTAAATATTTTAGTGCGTAAGCAACACTTGAATGGTTATTATCTTTGCTCACAAAATTTGCTTCTTTTCTGATTTCAGCGATAGCATTTGCTGGGGCAATACTATTTCCAGCAATTTCAAACATTGATAAGTCATTTGCTTCGTCACCAAATACATAAGTGTTTTGAGGTAATACCCCTAGACTACTCATCACATTTTTTAAAGCTATTCCTTTTGTTGCCTCTTGCACAACTAATTCAAAACCCTTCAGATCATAATAAGATAGACTGTAATGATTTTTTAACAAATCAACAACTTTATTAAATGTGGTCTTACTAATTCTTTCTTCGAGAACAATTACCTTAATTACCTCTTCATCTTTTAAACTGCTAATAGATTTTATTGTTTTAATATCATATTCTTGGTAACCAAATCTTATCTGCTCATCATTTGTAAAAATTTGACTCGATGTTTTAAAATAAACAGTCAGCTCATATTTTCTGACTATTTTCAAAATATACTGAACATCTGCGCTTTCTAAATGATGAACGACCTGTTCGTTATCTATTCTATAGCAAGCACCATTATATGAGATCACATCAATTCTCTCATCAATTTCTTGAACGATTGCTTCAGCGAAATAGTGCGGGCGCCCAGTTATCAAGGATACAAAAAAACCTAAATCAAGACACTTTTTCAACGCTAATTGATTTTCTTTACTAACAGCTCCAGCATCATTTAAAAGCGTTCCATCCAAGTCTAGACAAATTAATTTATTTGGATTCATTTAAGATATTTATAAAATATTCTTTTGAGCCAAATGGTAAAACGCCGAAAACTGGATGTGCAGTAATCTTTTCAAAGTCTTCCTCTGATACGTCATAGTCCGATAGTTTCTTATTTAAATTGATTTCTTTTAAAAAGTCAGTAATTAATTGTGCGAGATCTTCTGCTGTGTATTCTTCGCCAAATAATTTCGCGACACTATCAAAACCTTCGCGACGAGTTTCGACCGAATTCT
>CAYROB010000154.1:3193-3831 GCA_964425775.1 uncultured Carnobacteriaceae bacterium | reverse complement strand
AGAGAAAAATGCTCTTTCTGTGTAGGCGGGAGATCCCTTTTTTAGTGGATAATACTGCCTGCAGCCACAACTTGAGAGCGCTTGCATAATTGTGTGGTAAAATATAAGTAAGTATCATAAATTGAATAGTAAGTACTTAATGAACAGCTAGAAATAAAAGAAACAAGCCAATTAATAACTCAAAGTATTCCATAGGAGGGAAAACATTGAAAATTAAAGAGATTAAGATAGTGAATTTCAGAAAATTCAAAAGAAAGCAGAAGATACAATTAGCTACAAATACAGCTAAGAATATGACAGTCATATCTGCAATAGACGATGCTGATAGAAATAATCTACTAGAAGCTATTACATGGTGTTTGTATGACGAAGACTTGAAGGTAGACGGTTTACTTAACTCTGAAGTGTCTGACAAGATGTTAAATAACTCCAAAGAACAACTACTTGTTGAAATTATATTTCTACATAATGGCCACGAATTTATACTAAGAAAAGAACAACTATTTACTAAAAATGAGCATGGTGATATTGAAGCTTCTGTTCCCAAAATGGATATTATCGATACCGAAGCATCTGGAGAAGCAGTCACAGCAAACGAAATAGCAGCTAATTGTGTATTGCTAGACAGCTCTACTCTA
>CAYROB010000154.1:0-3183 GCA_964425775.1 uncultured Carnobacteriaceae bacterium | reverse complement strand
TTAGAAATAAGAAATCATCATTTTTTTGTATATTTGATAATCCTTTTAGAAAAATGAATGAACAGGAAATTGAAGATCTATCCCTTCTGGTTGCTGATTTGGCCGATCAAGTCATTTTAATTCTTAACTACAGCGATTCAAAGAAAGTCTTAGTGAATCTCAAAAATAAAATTGGCTATACCTATCAAATTGATGCGGTTAATAGTAAGGGAACTCATTCTAAAATTAGAAAATACAGGAATAATTTATTTAAATTTGCCACGAGTGAACTCTCTCAAGATGCACTCATTGCGTGGATGTTCGATAACTTTCATTTCAAATTAGATAATAAAGCACTGTATAACTTGTCGATTGAGATGGTTCGTACTTTCTTAGGTGATGCTAACCTCAGTAATATCGACACGGTCAGGGTCATCCAACAGTATAAAAATATTGATGTTCTGGTAGTTGTCAATGAGAAATATGGAATTATCATAGAAGATAAAATATTTGCATCTGAACGTAAGGACCAATTATATGACTATAAAAAAATATTAATCGACAATGAGGTTCTAGATTATGAAGGATTACCTAAGTTTGAAAGTAAAAATATTCGGACAGTTTACTTTAAAACGGGCTTTCACTATCCTTTAGATCAGTCTGTTGAGGCAGATTATAAGATGACTGGTTTGGAGTTCTATCATGTTTTAACCCCATATGAAGGGGAATCGGAAATCCTAGATGATTATATTATCAAATTAAAAGCTGATTTAGATTGGTACAGGAATATTGAATTGATGTATGAACAAAGTGACACCGATGCTTTAGCTCATTATTATGGACAATACTTACTCTTGGAAGATATGTTTGAGAAATTAGAGTCCTTCTCCCATGGATCTAGTCGTGGTCGTCCTTGGTCAAATCACAATATCGTAAAAGTTGAGTATAGAGAGCTTAGTGATAAGGAGAGCGTAAATAATACATTTCATATTTTTTGCCGGATTGATAAAAGAAGAGATTCTTACTATGCATCTATCAGGCAATATGATAGGCAGATGGATAAGAAAGATTCAGATATGGTAGAAAGAAAAAGAACAAGCTTTAATAAATTACGTCAGCTATTTGAAGAGACTTGTGAATCAATTGGAGATTTAACAAGCGACACAGGAGAAAAACGCTATAAGCCAGGTGGAAATAATGGTGGATACTACGAAAGTGAATTTGGTGTCTTTTTCTTTGGTGATGAGACAAATCAGGTAACCATGAAAGAGTTCCCAAATATCTTCCAAGAGTTTCTGGAAATATTTACACATAAACTAAAAGAGGAATTTACAATAATTAAGGAATAGGTAACTTTTTAGTTAGGTAAATTGAGAAAAATGCTCTTTCTGTGTAGGCGGGAGACCCGTTTTCGTCAAAATAAGCTAAAAGCACTTCGTTTTTCAGGAATTCTGAAGAATGGAGTGCTTTTTTGTTTTGAATAAATGTGAAGAACGATGAAATCTTCCGCGTTTTGTGGTATATATATGCTAAAATGAAGATAATAACCACAAATCGAACGATACATAAGGAGTTTTACATGATGAATGAACTAAATAGAGATCGACAGACAGGAATAAATATACAAGAGAAAGCCAATATGATCTGGAACATCGCGGATATTCTAAGAGGACTGTATAAGCCCCATGAATATGGGAAGATTATCTTACCGATGACCATTATCAAACGATTTAATGATGCGCTCTACCTGACCAAAGACAAGGTAATGGAAACCTATGATACGGTAAAAGACTTTGATTTACCGCAAAAGTTTTTAACTGAAGCATCAGGCTATTCATTTTACAATACAAGTCCTTATACCTTTGCAAATCTTATCGCCGACTCAGAGAACATCGAAGACAACTTTCGAGAATTTTTAAATGGTTTTTCAGAGAACGTGATTGATGTTTTAGAAAACTTTGACTTTGATCGTGAGAATTCAAAACTCGCTAATAACAACATGCTATTCATGATCATCCAAGAATTCAATAAAAAGGAATCTTATATGGGTCCTGATCAGATATCAAGTGTAGACATGGGCTACATCTTTGAGGAGCTTGTACGCCGGTTCTCTGAGTCCTATGATGAAGAAGCAGGAGAGCATTTCACTTCTAGAGATATTATTTATTTGATGACGGACTTATTACTTTCAGAAGACGAAGACACGCTAGTTGAAGAAGGTGTTTATCGAACGGTTTATGACCAGACGATGGGTACTTCTCAGATGCTCGGTGCTATGGAAGAACGCTTAAATGCATTAGATAAAAGTGCACGTGTCATGCTGTTTGGGCAAGAGCTGAATCCTGAGACCTATGCCATCGCAAAGGCCGATATGATCCTACGTGGTGGAGACGCTGAGAACATGCGCCTTGGAAATACATTAACAGAAGATGCATTTAAAGATTATGAATTTGATTATTGTATATCAAATCCACCTTTTGGAATCGATTGGAAGTCAGAACGTGATGCCGTTGAAGCTGAAGCCAAACTCGGTGATCGTGGACGTTTTGGTGTGGGCTTACCGTATGTGAATGATGGACAACAGTTATTTGACTTAAACGGTTTATCCAAACTTAAAGACGATGGACGAATGGCAATTGTTCATAATGGCTCTCCTCTATTTAGTGGTGGAGCCGGCAGTGGACCTAGTGAGATTCGTCGTTATATGATTGAGAACGACTGGTTAGAAGCGATTGTGCAATTACCAAATGATAGCTTTTATAACACGGGAATTACGACTTATATTTGGATTATGTCAAAAGAGAAACCTGCTCACAGAGTCGGAAAGGTTCAATTAATTGATGCATCTCAGGCATTTAAGAAACGCAGAAAAGCAATCGGAAATAAACGAAATGACATTACTGAAGAAGCACGTGAGTTAATCATTACAGCTTATGGTGACTTTCAAAATAAAGAGTATGCAGATGGTGACCTAGTCTGTGAATCCTTAATCTTTGATAATATTGACTTTGGCTATAACCAGATTACTGTTGAAAGTCCATTAAGACTAAAATTTAAGATGACGCCTGAACGCATTGAAGCCTTTAAAGAAGAAAGAAACTATCAAAACTTAGCCCGACTAACTAAAGCCCAACAAAGAGGCAAGTCTGAAGAAGAGATCGAAGCAGAGATTAGCCTAGGCAAAGAAAACCAAGCGAAAATTAT
>CAYROB010000153.1:0-3849 GCA_964425775.1 uncultured Carnobacteriaceae bacterium | reverse complement strand
ATGCGGAAAAAGTAAGTTCTCTTTAAATTTAGAGTCTGTGACCTTTTGTCCCAGAGTCTTTTTAATTTCTTTTTTAGCTTGCATCACGACTTTGTATAACGGCAACAATTCCCTGATAAAATGAAAGGAATGCTTCATCACTTAAAAATTCATTGCTAATTAAAGCACGCGGCAAATCAAAATCTTTCTTTTTCAAGGGATAACTAACATTACTTAGTGTTAGCTGCTCAACATTTGTTAGTAAGATTAATGATAAATAGTTCATTTGGTCAATTTTTTTCAGAGTATACTCTCCGGGTAAATAATAGGAGATATGATTGCTTCCAGCTATGAAATTAACCTTGGATACTATTGACAAAAATCGCTCTTGTAAAACAACCATAAGCAAGCTATATAAATGATCGATTCGTCCCCCCGACCAATTATACAAAAAAATATTTACTGGCTTTACATTTTCTAAGACATACAATAAAGCTAATTCTGCATCTGTATCATCTTTATCTGAGGGGAATCGATAAATTTCTTCAGCATATTGCTCAACTTTTAATTTTTCCTCACTTGAGACTGAATCAAAATCACCTAAAGCAATATCTAACTTAATCCCCTCTTCAATTGCAATAAGTGCACCCCTGTCTACTCCAATTACTAATCCTTGTGACTGAATTAATGGCTTTACTTCCTCGGCCCGTGGAGCCCCTAAGATAATATGCACATCTTGCAATTAGTTCACCAAGTTCTTCAAAACGCTAATTTGTTCTGTTGGTGATGATGCACCAAAGATATTTGATCCAGCTACAAAAACATCTGCTCCAGCCTCTTGACACATTTGAATTGTCTCATTATTAATTCCACCATCTACTTGAATTAGATAATCCAAACCGTTTTCTTCTCGGTACTGAGCAAGCTTCTCAATTTCACCTAGCATTTCTGGAATGAAGGCTTGCCCACCAAAACCTGGGTTTACTGTCATAACTAGAACTAAATCAACCATTGATAACACCGGTTCAATAAATATAACTGGGGTTCCTGGATTAATAACTACGCCCGCTTTTACATTATTCGTTTTTATTTTTTGCATCACTTGATGAATATTTTTAGTCATTTCTGCATGAATCGATATGCCATCTGCACCTGCAGCAATAAAACCATCGATCATCTTTTCAGGTTCTTCAACCATCAAGTGAACATCTATAAACTTATCAGTTTTTGTCTTAACGGCTTCAACGACATTTCCACCAAATGTTAAATTTGGTACAAAGTGTCCATCCATGACATCAACATGAATCCAATCTGCTTCACTTTCGTCTAACATCTTGATATCTTCACCTAAATTTAAAATATCTGCACTTAATATTGATGGTGCTATCTTACCCATTTTATCTCCAACCTTCTTTTTAATTTTTAAATTAATACATTGGTTTACGTTCTTGGACTTCCTTTAGTATTTGCAAGTAATTTTCATAGCGAGTACTCGCTATCGCGCCTTCTTGAACTGCTTTTTTAACCGCACAATTTGGCTCGTTCTGGTGGATACATCCTCTAAAACGACAATTCTTGCTAACTTCTCTCATTTCTGGGAAACAGTCTGAAATTTCTTCTTTCTCTATTTCTAAAAATGACATGGCACTATATCCAGGTGTATCAGCAAATAAACCACCCAATAATGGATATAATTCAACGTGCCGGGTTGTATGCCGTCCACGTCCTAATGCTTTAGACGTCTCTGCAGTTTTCAAATTAAAATCTGGATTCAAATAGTTTAACAATGTGGATTTCCCAGCACCAGATTGTCCTATAAAAACAACTAGTTTATCAGTAAAATAATCTTTGAAGATTCCTTTTAATTCATCCTTTAAATTATCTACCTCTTCAACATCCAACGTAATAAATGGATAACCAATTTCTTCATAGATTTTTTTATAATTTGCCATGTTTTCTTTGCTGTCTTCACCCACAAGATCCATTTTTGCAATGTAAATAATTGGCGCAATATTTTTATACTCCAGCGTCACTAAAAATCGATCTAGTAGTTGAGTTGAAAAATCCGGTTCAATGACTGACGAAACAACTACTCCTACGTCTACATTGGCGATCGGTGGCCGTACTAATTCATTCTTACGTGGTTTAACTTCAGTTAACGTACCTTCCGTCAGATTATCACTTTTAAAATAAACATAATCACCCACAAGTGGGTTTGTCCCATCTTTACGAAAAACACCTCTTGCCCGTGTTTGATAGGTTTTTCCTTGAACGTCTTTTATATAATAAAAACCACTAATTGCCTTTATAACTTGACCTTCTTGCAATAAATACCCTTCTTTCTTTTTTAAGGCGAAACAGTTTCATCAATAATTGGTTCTTTATCACGAAAAACACGATACCTGGCTTTCTCTCCCTCAACAACTGTAAAACTTAGCGAATAAACTTCATTCTCGGTAATCAAAAATTCCCGCACAACCGTATCTAAATCATTGTTAAGATCCTCAATATAAATTTCGATAACGTTTGGTAATACCTGAGAGTCCTCATCCTCTGGATCCTCAAGTTTTTTATTATATGGAATATCAATTTCCTTTTCAAATGTAATCTTTGAAACTTCTTTTGGCCCTGTTGAGTAAACAACCGTAATGCGATCTCCAGCATTCATCGCTGTTTTAGGCTCAGGACTTTGTCTAATAACAAAACCTGCCGCTACCTCGTCTGAAGCTTCTTCTTCGATTGTCAGATTAAAACCTTCCCGTTTCACATAATCATCGACATCCGCTCGAGAATATTTATACAAATCCCGTAGACTAACCACGGGCTTCCCAGTACTTACCGTAAATGTAATTGGACGATCACCAATTACTACCTTATCCCCGACAGCTATATCTTGTTCGATTATTTTGCCACTGGAAACCTCTTCACTTGGCTCTTCTTTCTTATTCACTTCAAAACCTAACTCAGTTAGTTTAGCTCGTATTTCTTCGTAATCTTTCCCACGGTAATCTGCTATTTCAAAAGGTTCTTCACCCAAACTAATATAGAGATCAACTTTTGAGCCTTCTAAGACAGTCGCTCCCACCTTTGGATTGGTCTTAATTACTAACCCTTCATCTACCTCATCACTTGATTCTTCTCGGATTTCACCAACTTCAAGTAATTGCTCTGCTAACTTTTCAGTCGCCTCATCTAGCGTCATCCCTATTAAATCTTCGGATATTATCACTTGATCTGGCGGGCTAGTCAGAACTGCGAATACAATTACTATTAAAACAAAGGGAATTAACAGAAACCATAATAGTCTTTTCCTCTTTTTAGGTTCAGACTCTTTCTTTTTAGGTGCTGTTTCTTTTATTTTGGTTTCACCTATATTTTCTCCATCTATCATTGATGCATCTTCCATTGCTTTAACTTCTGTCGCATCTAAAACCATCGTTTTTTCATCATTTAGATCTATTGGTACAAACTTTGCTTCGTTTCTCCGTGCAGCTGTTAATGCTGTTTCTAAATCTTCCTTCATTTCTTGAGCAGTTGCATAGCGATTTTTAGGTTCTTTGGCGGTCGCTTTCAACACAACATTCTCCAGTGCTTGTGGTAAGCGCGTGTCTAGTTCTCGTAAATCGGGGATCGGCGCTTGAAAATGTTTTAAAGCTATCGAAACAGCTGACTCTCCGTCAAACGGTACTGTCCCCGCCAAAAGTTCATATAGAACAATCCCTAAAGAATAAATATCAGATTGCTTCGTTACAATGTTTCCCCGTGCTTGTTCTGGTGAGATGTATTGAACTGAACCCAATAAGGAATTTGTTTGTGTTATTGAATTTTGTGAAAGTGCAACAGCAATTCCAAAGTCAGTCAGTTTTACAT
>CAYROB010000152.1:0-3865 GCA_964425775.1 uncultured Carnobacteriaceae bacterium | reverse complement strand
GACCGATATCCAGACTGGTGAGATTGTTAAAGTATCCGATTATCGCGGGCAAAAAGTATTCTTAAACTTCTGGGCAAGCTGGTGTCCACCTTGTCGGGTTGAAGCGCCAGATTTACAAAGTTTTTCTGAGAACCAAAATGAAGTCGTTGTACTTGGTGTGAACGTAACCGTTTCGGAAAGTAATCCAGAAAATGTACAAGGTTTTATTGATGAATTTGGCTTAACTTTCCAAAATTTTTATGGACCAGAGGAAATGTTTGCGCCATTCTTTGTTGAATCCTTACCAACCTCTTTCTTCATCGATTCAAACGGCATCATTCAGGAACGTGTCACTGGACCGGTGACCGAAGATGTGCTCAATGCAATCTTTTCAATGATTGACTAAAGACAGACAACTTGAAATCTTAAAACACGAACCCCTTTGACTTAGGCAATTAATCTTCCTAATCCAAAGGGGTTTTTACATAAAAACAAGTCAATTTTTCCAGTCTTCAAGCCTGATTGAACCACTTGTACTTGAGCTGTTAATTTTTAAGGATGAATCTCCAGTCGTAACGCTTCCTTCTTTTGAGTGGTCTGTATCTTCATAGACATCCTGCACACTGCCAGATGTTGTGGAATAATCCATATTATAACCTGAAACATCTTCCAGTTGAATACTAGTCGACCCACTGATAGTTGATGTCAAAATTTGGTTGGTGTCTTGATCTGCAACGATACGGACACTTCCACTAACTGAACTGATATTCAGCTCTTGAAAAGGTTCATAAATTTTCACTGAACCACTTGTCGTTTCTACGAGTACTTTTTCGCACCCTTGGTGAATTCTTATCGCACCACTTATACTTGTAACTCTCAATGTATCCTCACTTAATGCATTATGATCAATTTTTCCACTTATACTATTTATATCATATTCGATAAAGCTCCCTTTAGGGACTTCAATTATAAATTCCCCGGTCACAAAGGATAGAAAAGAAACATTTCTTCCTTGTTTTACTAAGACAACTCCACCTTTTTCTTCAATTATATTATCCGTTTTATTACTTAAGCCATATGTCTTTGAATTATCTTTTATAGTCACTTTTTGTACGTCACTTTCATATATATTCACTGACAAACTAACTGATTCCACAACAATTTTCTCAACATCAGTGAATAGTTTTTCTTCTTGATTTGTGCTCGTTTGGCTCTTTGAGCTTACGTAATTAAAAGTTCCAACACTTGCAACAAAAAATATTAAGAGAAGAAGTATCAACTTTATGGATAACCATTTTTTCCTATTCATTGCCATACTTCATTTCAAATATAGTTTTTAGAATCGACTGGAAGATACTTGCTAAAATCCAAATGATCCAGGTAATATCCCAACGCATAGTTGTAAAGCTCACCGCTAGATAAATGAACGTTATAAATGTCCAATAAATAGAAAGAAAATTATTTAAAATCCTGACTTGTTTACTGTCTAAATGGCTATATTCATTTCTCAAATCATTGTTATAGTCTTTATATTCTGGTGGGGTCGACATGTTGGTATAGATGATTAGACCAGTTGCACCTGCTGATATCACAAGTAAAATAATTAACCCAATTAATCCATAAAAACTAGACTTCCCAAAATAATCACCAAAACCTCCCAATCCAATAAGAAAAGCAACACCAATAATATACATGGCTACACCAATAGCTGTATTCTTTGCATTTCGATGACGGAAGTAACGTGCCTCTTGTTCAATTTCGTTATATGTTGGTATATCTGCAAGCATTTCATCTAAGTCTTTTGAATCATTAACCGCGAGATCATAAGCTTCTTCCTCAGTCTTTCCTTGACGAATATAGTTTTCATAGTTTTCTGACATGTTTGATAAAAGTTCTTCTTTTAATTCGGTCACTTCTGGACTTCGAGGAATATTTAAAAATAAATCGTCTACATATCTTTTGATTTCTCTATTCACAAGATGACCCCCTTGTATAATATGTTATCGTTCTTATCAACATTGTAACTCTTTCCTTTGAGAACATACACTGAGAACCCTTCAAAAATATAAATTGAATTATACTGATCTAATAGTAACAATCAAGTATCATTAAAAAGTTATATTTCACTTTACGATACCCCCAGTGATTTTCGCGGTTTGCAGTGTAGGTAGTTGCATCTCGTTTCCGCTGCTCAAACAAAAACCTTAACACAGCAAGATTAACAGTTTTAAAATAGTTATCTGTCCCTTGGATACAAGCAGTTTGGTTGCGCTTACATCCATCACTAGGCTATAATGGAAGAGAAGCAAAATAATAGGAGGAGAACTATATGTCAAACAAAATAGACACAACTGAATATATTGATTCATCCTACAAACTCTTTATCAATGGCGAATGGACTGATGGAGCTAAAGGAAATACCATGGCTTCATATAACCCAGCAAATGGCGAAAAACTAGCAGACTTTATCGATGCAACAAATGCCGATGTGGATGCCGCTGTTGAAGCTGCTGAGAAGGCATTTCCGGCTTGGGCGGCCTGGAGTATCGAAGACCGCAGTAAATTATTGCTTGATATTGCTGATCGTATGGAAGAGAAAGCAGATCATTTAGCAATGGTTGAAACACTAGATAATGGGAAACCTCTGCGTGAAACTACAGGAGCCGATGTTCCATTAGCAATTGATCACTTTAGATATTTTGCGGGAGTCATTCGTTCTGAAGAAGGTACGGCACAGCAATTAGACGAAGACAATCTGACTATGGTCTTACGAGAACCAATTGGAGTAGTTGGTCAGGTCATCCCATGGAACTTCCCATTGCTCATGGCTGCATGGAAAATCGCACCCGCACTGGCCGCTGGAAATACGATCGTAATTACCCCCTCCTCAACAACCCCGTTAGCTATCTTAGAAATGTTGAAGTTGATTGATGATCTTCTACCAGTTGGAGTCTTAAATGTGATTACCGGACGCGGATCAAAATCGGGTGACTATATGTTAAACCATGAAGGCATTCAAAAGCTAGCCTTTACCGGTTCAACTGAAGTTGGATACATTGTTGCGAAAGCTGCAGCTGATCGCCTAATCCCAGCAACTCTGGAACTAGGTGGAAAATCAGCAAATATTGTCTTTGATGATGCACCATGGGCTCGCGCAATTGAAGGTATGCAACTTGGCATCCTCTTTAACCAAGGAGAAGTATGTAGTGCCGGTTCACGAATCTTCGTACAAGAAGGAATCTATGACAAGTTCGTTGCGGAACTAAAAGAAGCCTTTGAAAATGTTAAAGTTGGACGTCCTTGGGAAGAAGGCGTGCAGATGGGGACCCAAATTAACCAGGGGCAATTAGATAAAGTACTCGAATATGTAGAAATTGGTAAAAAAGAAGGAGCTACTGTTTTAACGGGTGGCTACAAGCTTGAAGAGGATGGGTTAGCAGACGGTGCATTTATGGCGCCAACGATTTTATCAGATGTCGATAATAAAATGACTGTTTCACAGGAAGAAATCTTTGGCCCTGTTGCAACGATTGTGAAATTCAAAGATGAAGCAGAAGTCATTGAACTAGCTAATGATTCCATTTATGGTCTTGGTGGTGGTGTTTGGACAGCTGATATAAATAAAGCGTTAAATGTTGCCCGCAAAGTAAAAACTGGCCGTATGTGGGTGAACCAATATGCAAACTTCTCGGCTGGTGCGCCATTTGGTGGCTACAAGAAATCAGGAATTGGCCGTGAAACATACAAGAGTATGCTTGATTCATATACACAAATGAAAAATATCTTTATTAGTACAAAAACAGAGAAAGACGGCATGTATTAAACCTTAAACCAAAAATCGAACACTACAAATAAGCCTGTTACTCTCAATTGAGTAATAGGCTTA
>CAYROB010000151.1:0-3867 GCA_964425775.1 uncultured Carnobacteriaceae bacterium | reverse complement strand
TGGTATCTGCCGCGATGATAACACCTTCTGCACCCGCAATATCTTTAGCGGACAGTTGGTTTTCTACCCCAATTGAACCATGTGTTTCTACTTTTAAATCAATACCTAACTTTTTTCCTGCTTTTACAAGCATTTCAGCAGCCATATACGTATGTGCCACACCTACTGGACAAGATGTAATCGCTACAATACTTTTATTACTCATTTTCTTTTCCTCCTTTGTTTCTTATAGTACTACTATACAAAAGATTGAGAGGTTACTTGAACACATCTTTTTCATTAGTTCTGGTAAATCATCCATTAAACAAAATTGCCCCTATCTATTTACTTAAGATAAGGGCAATAATCAGGTTTTCTTTTTAATTATACTCTTCGTTTATTTCTTGGATTTTCTTCATTGTCGGATAGTAAACTCCTTTACTTGGTGGAACGAGTTGACCTTTGGCATGAGCTTTTTCAAAATGAGGTAGAGCCGCTTCATAACCTGGTACATGAAGTCTTTGAATCATCTCTAATAATTCATGTTGGTTTTCTGGATTGGTATTAGACATTAATTCTAATAAGCGAATCAAGCCATCCGTTCCTAGAAATTCATTTAATGGGTCCCCTGGTGCTGTCAGTTCGGACTTTTGAATTTTAGGCCCTGGCTGTTTACATGTTGGGTGATGAATAATTTTAAAACCCGAAAGTGTTTCATCATTTAAATTTTTGATCCATTTAAACCAACCTTCTTCAGCTGACATAATCGGTTCTTTACATTTGTCACAAATCCATTTTTCTTCAATCATTCCATCCAACCTCCTAAGTATTTTACCTGCGATTTGAATTAAGAATAGCACGAAATGTAGACACTTTCTATTCAAACGTTTTTATTTTAACTTGCCTCATTCTTGCATTGTCTTTCTACTAACAACAGGATATAATCTGTGAATGCTATATAATAGAAAAACTATGCAGAATACGGAGAAATAACAAATGAAAAAAATAAATAAAATCGCTATTGCATTGTTATCTACAATCACACTAGCCGCTTGTTCCAATCAAACAGAAGATGCAATTGAAGAATTGAATGACACGTTAACTTATTCAAATTTGACTGACGCGACTAGTCAAGAAGAAGTCCGTGAAATTATGCATTCCGCAGGTATTTCTAACGCGATGCTCGATACGTTCTTTAACGATGTCGATTTCTTTAATGACACAGTTGAAGACAAAGGATTGACTGCAGAGGGTTTCATTACGATTGATGCCCTTGTACCAGAATATGATGTCATTGAAATGATGGAAATGTGGGAAGCTAAAAATCCAGATTTTTTAGGCTATAATTGCCGGATTACTTCTTATGATTTAATGAAAGACTCCCTCAGTATTGGAAAGATAGACACTAGTAATACGGAATTCCTTGCATTTGATCAGTTTGCAATTACAAGTAGCCCACGCGAATTATTTAATGAAACCGAATATAAGGAATTTGAAACCTTGTATTCTTATATTCCGACTGAATTAACGAAAGATACCGATGTGCATGTCAAAAATATCCAAGAGGATTGGCAAAAGAAGGAGATTGAATTTTCAGCTGTAACTAACCGCTCACTTATTTCAGTCTTCTTCCATGAAGAAGAGGGATATCTTTTCATTGGCCATATGGGTCTACTTTTCCCAACTGAAGATGGTGAACTCTTATTTTTAGAGAAGCTAAGTTTCCAAGAGCCATATCAAGCGATTAAGTTTGCCAATCGAATTGAATTAAATGATTACCTAATGAATAAGTACGATCTCTCTTGGGATCAGCCAACAGCAGCACCTTTCATTTTAGAAAACAATCAGCTACTAGAAGGGTATCGACAAATCTCCAAAAGTGGAAATTGAAATTATTCAATACCTCAACTTGTATTTATGTTCACAATTAGCTATAATGAACTTGCAATACTAAACAATCGTTATTTTTACGATACATTAATGTGTATCAACAAAGAAGCCTTCTGACTGATAACTACGGAAGGCTTTTTTGTTGTCTATATTTTTACATACTCATTATTCAATTCTTTCGTAAATTTTAAGCGTATCATCAATGTGCTTGTTACTTGGCTGGCTGAGATCATCAAAGTTTGAGCCCATGACTACAACGATATATTCGACCTCATCTTTAGTCCCAAGAGTCATCCAACATTGTCCAGCCTCAGCCGTGGTCCCAGATTTCCCACCAATTATTTGAAAGCCATTTTGCGATGCAGCATCCAGCTTTGACAGGACCGTTGACTGTAAGAGAATGCCATCCGGATGGTCAATTGTAGAGGTTGTCTGAAAGCTATCCTTGGTGAAAATTGCCTTGAAATTTCCATCATTCAATGCATAATCTAATAACTTTCCCATGTCGGCTGCTGTTGTATATTGGTTTCGATGGTGCAAACCTTCTGGGTTTGTAAAGTTGGTATCCTCAAGTCCGATTTCTGTTGCTTTATTATTCATCCAGTCAACAAATTCTTCAGTACTTCCAGCAACACGAACCGCTAATGTGTTGGCAGCTTCACCACCTGAGCTTAAAATGGTCCCGTAGAGTAAATCACGATAGGTTGTCTGCTCCAATCCATAGAATCCTGCCATCGAAGCATTTTGATTCACCATTTCTCGATAGCTATCTATATCTACTGGAGCAATTTCTGATAAGTCCTCAATGTGTTCAAGTGCAACAAGTGTAGTCATGACTTTGGTCAATGAAGCTGGGTAAGCTTTCTTCTTATGATTCTGCTTAATAACCTCACTTCCGTCTTCTCGATTCATCACGTAAATATATTCACTATTATACTCTTCTTCAAAAAAATCAGCAGAGCTACTCAGTGTATCTTTGAATGACAAAAATCCCCAGAAAAGGAGTCCTCCAACAAATATTTTAAGTAGTCTTGATAACATCTTCATCTTTATAACCTCTTTTTCAAATTTCAACTATGTAACCTTAGTACAAGTGATATTACTTATTATAAGGCAAATACCGTCGGATACTATCAACCTTAAGTTGGATTTTCCTCTTTTAAAAAATAAAAAGGAGGAAAAAATATTTCCTCTCCCTCCTCCTATCGAACAATCAACCTTTTAAATTATAAATCGGCCGAATATATTCTATATTTTTTATTGTTGCTTTTGATAAGCCCAATATTTCCTCTTGTGAATTATAAGCTGTTGGTGCTTCATCTAGTGTCTTTCTCGATACTGTTGTTGAAAAGACGTCTTTCATCATTTCCTGATAGTCTTCAAAAGGAATCGTTCTTTTGGCTTCTCTTCTTGACATGGTTCGCCCGGCTCCATGAGGTGCAGAGTAGTTCCAGTCTTCATTCCCTTTTCCTTCCGCAATAACTGATCCATCACGTGAATTAAAAGGAATGACCAACTGCTCACCTTCATGAGCTGAAATAGCACCCTTACGTGCGATCATTTCATCTAAATCAATATAGTTATGCACCGACTCAAAACGACTTACTTGTTTAAGTCCAGTAGACCGCAAAATATTATCCGCCATCGCATGGCGATTTTGTGATGCATATTGTTGTGCCAGCTTTAAATCATGTAAATAATCTTGAAATAACTGTCCTTCTAGATGACCCTCACCTCGATTAGCAGCAGGATTTTGTTGGTCGGCTAAATCTTGGTAAATGCCAGCCACAGTATAACCTGGATTGCGGCTACCTGAGTGAATCAGCAAATAAACTGTTCCTGCATCTGTTGCTTCCAAACTAATAAAGTGATTTCCACCACCAAGCGTACCAATCGATTGATAAAATGTGTCTTCTTCTAATTGATCTGAGACTAAAAAATCTTCATGCTTCACATGCGGGGAGTCTCGATAAGCTCGATGTCGGTTAAAACCTAAAG
>CAYROB010000150.1:0-3867 GCA_964425775.1 uncultured Carnobacteriaceae bacterium | reverse complement strand
TTTGCTAAAAAGTTAATTGACTCCTTAGATACGGAAGTCAACTATTTAAACACAGACCCTTATATCATTACAGATGTAAGAAAGTATGCAGAGATTTCTTATACCTATGAAAAGAAGAACCATATGTATAAGATGACTGCTTGTCATCCTGTTGCGCATAATTTACTGGTTTTAACTAGAGATATCGAAATGCTTAAAGAAGGATTTACCTTTAAAACAATCGGGACAGATTATGCAAAAAGTTTGGTACTTTCAGCAGAGAATAAGATTAGTATTGTTGAGGGTATGAGTGTAGCTTTTTTAGATTTAGACCTGTTTGATTTCACGATTTATTTACACGTCAGTGAGGATGTTGAATTGGCGAGAAGGATGAATCGGGATGTGAAGGATAGAGGTCGCAGTGTTGAACATCTTAAAAATTCACATATTGAACGTCGAATTCAGTATGAGTTGTTTATGCATCCAATGAGTAAAAAATTTGATTTAGTCATTGAGAATAGCTAATAAAAAAGAGTCGGCAGAATTTTCTACCGACTCTTTTTGTATAGATGATTAAAATTCTTGATATTTTGAAGGGTCTTGATCTTTATTTCGACCATCTTTGCGACTTAAAGCATTGATTGCCTTCATCTCTTCATTTGTCAGCTCAAAATCAAAGAGGTCAATGTTTTCAATTTGTCGTCCAACATGCCCCGATTTAGGAATCGGTAGAGCGCCTAATTGAACTTGCCATCTTAGGATAACTTGAGCCGGTGATTTACCATACTTCTCCGCAATTTCAACAATGGACACTTCTTTTGTTGCTTCGTTCCCTCGACCTAAAGGGCTCCAAGCCTGTGTAATAATACCTTTTGAAGTATCGTAGGCTCTTTGTTCTTCTTGGTTAAAGTAAGGATGCAATTCAATCTGATTAATAACGGGCAATACGCCTGTTTCTTTCTCTAATCGATCAATATGTTCAGGTAAAAAGTTACTGACACCAATTGATCGAATTAAACCCGCTTTTTGCGCATCCACTAAGGCTTGCCAAGCTTCCACATACTTATCTTCAATGGGATTCGGCCAGTGAATTAAGTATAAATCCATATACTCTAAACCTGAACGCATTAACGATTCTTGAATGGTTTCGCGTGCTGCCTCATATTCATGATGACGGCCTGGCAATTTTGAAGCAAAAGTTATTTCGTCACGAGAAACTCCACTGTTTCGAATCGCTCGCCCAACAGCCCCTTCGTTTTCATAATTAAAGGCTGAATCAAGTAGTCGATAACCAGCTTTTAAGGCCGTTTCTATACGACGACTGCCGTCCATTCCTTTTAATTGATACGTTCCTAAACCAACTTTAGGTATTTTAAACCCATCGGATAAAATATATTCTTCCAAAATAACGCCTCCTCTTTCTTTTGTTAAGTATAGCAGAAATTATAAGAAGTCCCAGTTTTAGGAGTTCACAGAATTTCGTTCACGCGGTGAGCTTCCACTGTGAACGAAACGAACGATTAGAGTAATTATCGAACCGAAAAATATTTTCGTACCGATAAGATAGCTACCAACGAACTGAAAAATATTATTTATAAGAAAAAAGACTAGAAGGTTAACTTCTAGCCCTTTAGAAATAACTTTATTTTTAGAGGAAGATCGCTTTGATTTCTAAGTAATCTTCGACTCCGTAAATGCCATTCTCGCGTCCACGACCGGATTGCTTATAGCCTCCAAATGGCGCATTTGGAATACGTCCGGCACCATTGACTAAGATGTTTCCTGTGCGTAACTGACGAGCAACTTTTTTCGCTTCGTCTTCTGGTCCAACAACTGCACCGGACAAACCGTAGATTGAGTCATTACCAATCTCAATGGCTTCTTCGACTGAATCATACGTTAACACAGTCAGTACTGGGCCAAATATTTCTTCTTGAGCAATCGTCATGTCATTTTTCACATTGACAAAGACTGTTGGCTCAACGTAAAATCCTTTACCGTCTATTTTATTTCCACCGAATAAGACTTCAGCGCCTTCTTCTTTCCCTTTTTCAATATATTCAAGAACAGTCTCGCGCTGGCTTTCAGAGACAAGTGGGCCAACCATTGTTTCTTCATCTTCAGGATCTCCCACAACCACTGAATTTTCATTGTATTCTTTTAAAATTTCTTTTGTTTCTTCTAATCGATCAGTAGGAACGATTAGACGAGTTAAAGCGGTACACGTTTGACCCGTATTATTTAATACCGTACCAAAGGCTTGCTTCGCTGCTGCTTCTAAATCGCCACCTTCTAAGAAAATAAGTGGTGATTTTCCACCTAATTCTAAAACAACCTGTTTGATGCCATCCGCTGCTTTTTCATACATTTTCGAACCGACTGCCGTTGAACCTGTAAATGAAATAACGTCTACATCTTCGTGTCCAGCCAAGTAGTCACCAGTGGTGCTTCCTTTACCAGTCACTAAGTTAAAGACACCTTTTGGTAAATCAATTTCATCTAAAAGATCGGCCACAATTTGAGCAGTTAATGGTGTTTCACTCGCTGGTTTCAAGACTGCTGTGTTTCCAGCTAAAAATGCCGGAACAATTTTACGTTCAATTTGAAGTAAAGGATAATTCCAAGGCGTGATTGCGGCAACCACACCATATCCTTCTTCAATAATCTGAGCCGTATCAATCATGTACTCAAATTCATGTTTTTTCACTTCATCAATTGCTGCGCGAACTTCGCTAAAAGGTAATCCAAATTGACCTTTTTCTGACCATTGACGACTAGAGCCTAATTCTTTGATGATCGTTTTTATAATACGGTCTTTATTTTCTTCGAGTTTGTCATAGAATTTTTCCATATAATCAATGCGTTCTTCAACCGGACGCGCATTCCAACTAGGGAAGGCCACTTTTGCGGCTGCAACGGCTTTATCGACATCTTCATTTGTTCCAATTGCAACAGTAGCGATGGCTTCTTCAGTTGCTGGATTGATTACATCAGTGGTTTCAGTACCTGTTGAATCGATCCATTCACCATTGATATATAATTTCTTTGTATCCAAAGTTATTCCTCCTATTAATTCCTCGATTTGTTGACGTTTTCATTGTCTCAAATCTTAAAAAACTTAGCAATAATAATGCCCTTTAAAGAAAATAAACATTATTTATTTAAAACAATAATGTTTATCCGTGAAAGCATCAAATGAGTGGTTGATGTAATTCGTATCCTATTAAAAGCAATATTGGTTTTAAAATGGACTGTATTTTCCATGTTTATTGCATTAAAGCAAAAATATGCTATTTTAAATTCAAGGATTAAATAGAGGGAGATTAGATAACATGACAGAAACAAAAGAATATACATCTTATTTAGGAAAACGATTAGGAACGGAAAAAATTACCGACAAAACTCTTAATCAAGAACAGTTAGAAAAATTATCATTGAACGAATATCGAAATATGTCGGCTTTAGAACTGGCTCAAAAAGTTCGAGATGGGGTAGTGACCAAAGACCAATTAATTGATTATGCTTTAACCGTTATTGAAGAAACGAATCCCGAGTTAAATAACGTGATTAGTTTGCGCGTTGACAAGGCTAGAAAAGAAGCGGCTGAATTGGAAGACATGGGTCAACCATTTTATGGCGTCCCGCTACTTGTGAAAGGAATGGGTCATGAAGTAGAGGGAGAATCCAATACGTTTGGTTTATCTTTTACAGAAGAATTCATAGCCGATGAAACAAGTCCATTCGTTGAAGCTTTCCGTGAAGCAGGTTTTGTCATTCTGGGCCAAACTTCCTATCCACAATTTGCTTGGATTAATGTTACGACATCTGATTTGTATGGTCCGACAAGAAATCCGTGGAATGTAGAACACAACCCAGGTGGTTCTTCAG
>CAYROB010000149.1:0-3880 GCA_964425775.1 uncultured Carnobacteriaceae bacterium | reverse complement strand
GTAAATGATCTTGTTCATTTTCTGTCAGCTCTTCTTGCATCTTTTCACGCATCATAAATAAGGCATCCGCTTTTGACGCTACATGCTTGTACATTTCATTTTTATCTTCTGGAATGCCACGCTTTACACCTTTTCCATAAATTGCTTCATCTGGCAACACACCGAGATGGTCATGTCTCTCAGAGATATCAGCAAAATCACCACTACTACTATCCTCAGCTGTTAATAGGTAGGAAGCTAACATTAAATCAAATTCAACACCCTGTAGCTCAACACCGCGTTTTAATAATGCGACATAGTAAGCTTTCAAATCATACGTAATCTTGTACTTAGTCTCATCTTCGATATAGTTTTTAAATACCTCGGATTCAATTGCTTGCTCAATGTTCGTCACATAGATTTTTTCTGCGTTACCCCAAGCGACCGCTTCAATTGGTGCTTGATGGTAATTATCTTCAAGTATTTCTAAATATAGAGAGGTCTCATTCGCAAACATATCTGCTGTAATTTCTTCCACATACTCAAACTCTACTTCTTTTGCGGTTGGCTGGTCACCCAAATGATCCATATAGGCTTCCGTATCCAATTTTTCTAAGTGTGAATTAAAGTCCATTTCCTTGTAAAAAGCAATCAGCTTTTCAATATCTTTTCCTGAATACGCTGTATCTTTCACTTCAATTTCAATTGGTGACTCTGTATTGATTTGAGCCAACTTCTTACTTAAAAAAGCAATCTCTTTTTCATTAATCAGGTTTTCTTTTCGCTTTGACTTGTTCATCTGGTCAATGTTTTCATACACTTTTTCCATTGTGTCAAATTCTTCCAATAATTTAATGGCTGTCTTATGCCCTACACCTGTTACTCCAGGGATATTATCAGATGGATCTCCCGATAAGCCTAAATAATCAACAATTTGATCTGGACGCACACCCATTAATTCTTTCACTTTATCGGGTGTGTATTCTTCTAATTGACTAACACCTTTGACAGTATAGTCTACGCGAATTTTATCTGTAGCCAATTGCGTTAAGTCTTTATCACCAGTAACAACAACTACATCAAAATCGTCTGCCGCTGCCTGATTTGCAAGGGTTCCGATAATATCATCCGCTTCATAGTTTGGCAATTCATAATACTTAATCGCAAAAGCATCTAACATTTCTTTGAAATAAGGCATTTGTTCCGATAATTCTCCAGGCATTGAATCACGCCCACCCTTATACTCTTCAAAAAATTCATTTCGAAAAGTTGTGGAACCCGCATCAAATGCGACCATGACATGACTTGGATTTTCTTTGGTTACCACGTTTTCTAGCATATTATGAAAGCCGTACAAGGCATTCGTATGTAACCCTGTTGAACTCTTCATTCTTTCTAATTGGCTGTGTAAGGCATAAAAAGCTCTAAATGCAATACTATGTCCATCGATTAATAATAATTTGTTTTTACTCACAATATATACCCCTTTTTTAGGCGCTCTCTTTTTCTCTTCTCATTTTACCAAAAATCCGACTCGTTCTAAAGATACAACTAGCAGAACCATGAAATCCTAGTGAAACAAAAAGACCTCTGCAAATCATGCAAAGATCTCTTGTCTATTCTCTCTATAATTAATGTCTTGTTCTTTCTAAAGAAGTAAGCAGTTCTTGGAAGGCTACTTCAAATTTTTGGATATCTCCAGCCCCCATAAATAATACAACTTCTCCCTTATGATCTAACAATGGTGAAACATCTTCTTCTGTTAGAATCGCTTTTGCGTTGTCGATTTTATCAAATAAATCTTTGATATCGACTTTTCCTTCTTTTTCACGCGCCGAAGTGAAGATTTCACTCAGATAAACGGCATCCGCTTCACTTAATGTTTCAGCGAATTCAGACAACAGGGCTACCGTCCGTGTAAAGGTATGCGGTTGGAAAACAGCAATCACTTGACGGTCAGGATACTTCTGTCTTGCGGCATCAATCGTGGCTTTTATCTCAGCTGGATGGTGCGCATAGTCATCGATTAACACGGTATCGCTGATGACTTTTTCAGAGAAACGACGTTTTACTCCTTGGAAACTCGCTAAATGTTCTGCAACAAGCTCTTTATCTAAGCCTTCAAAATAGGCTAGCGCAATAACACTCAAGGCATTTTGAATATTGTGATCCCCATATGCTGGTACTTTAAATTGATAATGATACTCTCCATCAATATATACATCAAAGGCTGAACCCGTTGTGTCTTTTACAATATTCTTGGCCTGCACATCGTTCCCATCTTCTAAACCATAAAAAGTAACGGGAACTGTTGCTTTTAATTCACGCAATAACTTGTCATCACCACAAGCAATGACACGTTTTGTCGTTTGTAAAGCAAATGTGTCAAAAGCCTCCGCAACATCCTCTATATTTTTATAATAATCTGGGTGGTCAAAATCAATATTCGTAATGATTGCATAATCGGCTTTATACGCTAGAAAATGGCGTTGATATTCACAAGCTTCCAACATGAAATATTCTGCCTCTTCAATTCCATGTCCCGTCCCATCACCAATTAAATAGCTCGTTGGTTCAATTTGACTGATGACATGTGCTAATAATCCTGTTGTACTCGTTTTTCCATGTGAACCCGTGACAGCAACACTTGTATACTTCTCTATTTTATCTCCTATAAAATCATGATAACGAATAACTTTTAACCCTAATTCTTTTGCGCGAACAATTTCTTCATGACTATCTGGAAATGCATTTCCAGCAATAATTACTTGCCCTTCTTTGATATTCTCCGCTGAAAACTCAAAAACAGGAATCGCTTCTTCTTCTAATCGTTGTTGGGTAAAGAAATACTTGCTTACATCAGAACCTTGTACTTGGTAGCCTTCTTCATGTAATATCAAGGCTAATGCGCTCATACCTGCGCCTTTAATTCCTACAAAATGATAAATTGACTCGTGATTCATTTTAACTCCTCCAATAATTATACTGGCTCATTTTCAAGGTCTAATATTAAAGCAAAAACTAGCTAAAAGCTAGAATTGAATGACTGTTTTCAAAATAAGCTACTATTTTTTATTTTTTCCATTCTCAAATTCATTTTGATCTTCCGCAATAATATTAGATAAGGTACGATGCAGTCCAGTATTTGGCTTAGTAAAATCAGGTTTCATTTCCTTTTGGACGAGTGCTGCTGTGTCCAATGTATTTTCAATTTCAGCTACCATTTGTTTAATTCGCATAGCTTCAGCAGATGTTTCAGCTGAAGTTTCAACTTTATTTTCGGTTGGCTTTTCTTCCAACTCTTCTTCAGCCAAGTTATCTGAAAGCAACAAATAATCTTCCGGCTCTTTTTTTAGACGTTTTTGCAACTGATCAATTAATCCTTGGTCCCATGTCTCTTTTTTCCAACCATCTCTACTTTGTAAGCTTTTAGGAATTTGGGTACTCCTAAAGTAATAATTTTCCGAACGCGTCTCATTTTTCTTTTGTTGATTTCTCTTAAACTCGTCTTTCAATTGCTTTCTTTTTTTCTGCTCTTTTTTTAAGCGTTCCAGAGGAGTTTCCATCTCTGGGCTGTTTTCATCATGATCATTTGTTTGACTGCCTTTATAAAAACTTGGTCCATCATAATTCATCCTATCAACTCCTCCATTCGCTTTTTTACTCCTTAAAATTCAAAGGCTGATCCAGTTTCCATTTCTTCATCAAGCACTAAAATACCCGCTTGTTTTTCTGCCGGAACATCTAGATTTAATTCACTTGCTGAACTAATCATACCTACACTCTTTGTCCCTCTAAGTTCTCCAGGCCAAATAACCATTCCATCAGGCATTGTTGCACCTGGTTTAGCAACAACTACTTTTTGTCCTTTTGCAATATTCGCTGCACCACAGACAATTTG
>CAYROB010000148.1:1368-3885 GCA_964425775.1 uncultured Carnobacteriaceae bacterium | reverse complement strand
ATGATACAAGTACTTGGGTTATTGCAGGTATTGTAGCAGTATTTGCAGTCGGAGCATTTTTCATCTTTAGAAAAAAAGAGTAGAAATAAAACAAAAAATTAAATAGAACAGCTAATCTATTGTTGACTGGCTGTCCTATTTTTACCTTTTGTCTATTTACTAGTTATTGTAATTCTTCAAAAGTCGGCATGCCTGTTTGAGCACCGATCTTTGTTGTAGAGATTGCTGCCCCATAATTTGCATTCTTTACAGCATCTTCAAGACTGTACCCTTTCGCCAACAAACTCGCTAGGATACCATTAAAAGTGTCACCTGCACCTGTTGTGTCTTTTACATCAACTTTATGTGCACCAATTGTATGGACCTTATTGTCTTTTACAAAAGAGACTCCTTCAGATCCACGTGTTAAAATTAAAGTTGTATCATGTTTTTTACTCCATTGAATCATTTCATCTTCTAGATTTTTAGAATTGATTTCTTTCCCCACCATACTTTCAAATTCGGTTTCATTGGGTGTAATGATATCAATCAAATCAATAAAATCTAGGAAGCCTTCTTGATAAGGTGCCGGATTTAAAATGGTCACTGCCTTTTTTTCACGTGCCATGGCAAATGATTTACGGATACTCTCCAAAGGAACTTCCATTTGTGCTAGCACAATATCCTTTTCACTTACGTGCTTTTTAAAGTCTTCTGTTATTTCTAACAACATATTTGCTCCCGGCATTACAACGATTGAATTATCTCCATCAATACTAAAAATCGACGCTAATCCCGTAAAGATGTTTTTCTCAATATTGATTAATGATGTATCCACTGCTTCTTTCGCTAAATGCTTTAATGCGCGATCACCAAAACTGTCATCACCCACGCTTGCAAATAACTTTACTGGCAGTCCCATCCGTGCGGCAGCAACAGCTTGGTTTGCACCTTTCCCACCCATAAAGTAATTCATATCTTCACCGAGAATTGTTTCGCCAATTTTAGGCATCCGCTCCGTGGACATCACCATGTCAATATTCACACTACCTACTACAATTACTTCTCCCATTCGTTCGCTCCTCTACAAAAACAGACCCCTGAAAGAATGGGGTCTATTCTGTTTAACATTTTATTTTTTTATTTCTTCTAAGAACCAGTTATTAAAATCTTCTACATCAAATTCTAAACCGACTGTACAGTTCGTTTCACCTGGATAGTAAGCATCGCGAATATCTGCGACTGTTGCGCCCATTGCTGGTCCATCGACTGCGATATCTACATGGTAGTCTTTCGTAACTGTTTTATCACGGTGTAGTAGGTAGTAAATAACACAAGCATCATGAATTCTTAACCCTGTTTCAATACTTCCACCACGATAATGATTAAACATTTGGTAAAACATATTTCCAAGTTCGTTTGCTTCTTTAATTTCCATGACTACTTCTTTTTGCAGTAAGGTGTTTGCTGTTACATCTAATCCAATCATTGTTAATGGAATTCCTGCATCAAAGACAATTTTGGCTGCATGAGGATCGGCGTAGATATTAAACTCCGCTGCACTTTGTGTGTTTCCACCCGATAAAGATCCTCCCATAATCACTATTTCTTTAATATTATCTAATACTTCTGGATACATTTTGATGAGCAAGGCAATGTTTGTTAGTACACCAATGGCTACAATGGTTATTTTTTCATCTGACTCAACTAATTCTTTGCGAATCGCTTCAACTGCATGGATAGCTAATGGTTTTGTTGTAATCTCTGGGAAATCATAACCATCCATTCCTGTTTCACCATGAGCATAGGATGCATCTTCAAATTCTCGAAGCAATGGACGACTTGCACCTTTTGCTACCGGCACATCTGAGTCAAGAAATTCAGCTAATCGTAATGCATTATCTGTTGTTTTCTCTACATCCACATTCCCTACCACTGTTGTCATTAATCGTACGTCAATTTCTGGGTGCTTTATTGCTAAAGCAATCGCCGCTGCATCATCAATTCCTGGATCCGTATCTAAAATTATTGGTATCATATTTAATTTCTCCCTTTATTCTTATATTTTTATTTTATTCAATTGATTGTTTACTAATGTTGTTTAAATTGAAATAACTTAATATACCGAAGATAACAAGTAAAACAGCATAAACATAAAATGGTGTAGCTAAATTAGCACTTCCCGTAATTGTCCCAATCCACTGTAGTAAGTAAGGGGCTAGGAAGGCACCGATATTGATTCCAAACAAGATCACTGATGTGGCGAAGGTTTCTGAACCCTTCGGTGAAAAAGTTGAAACAAAGGTAAATGTTCCACTTATAATCAATGGATAGCCAATTCCTACAATAAAACCACCTAAAAAAATAATCCAGTAAGATGTTGCTAATGCAATTGTCACATAACCGGCAGCCATTAATGAGGCACCAATGATTAAAATATACTTGTTAAACCATTCATATACTTTTCCAAAGACCACTCCGATGATTAATCCCAAGAAAGGAATCATTCCTACTGTTAAAATCACCGATGCCGTAATC
>CAYROB010000148.1:0-1358 GCA_964425775.1 uncultured Carnobacteriaceae bacterium | reverse complement strand
CGAGAACTTGTCCGGTTTCAACCTCTGTTCCTATTGCTCGTTGTTCCATAATAATTGGAATTCGGACACGTATTCCTACATACGATCCAACGACTATAAACAAAGCAATTGCATAAAATATGACACTTAGATTCAATTTTGCTTTTGATGTTTCTTTCGGTAAGTCTTCTTCAGTTTTTACCTCATCAAGTGTCGGAACATACATTGTAAAAAGAACTAAAATCGGAATAGCCATTAAATAACCGATGAATGAATATCTCCAACCACCATACGCAATCAAATAGCCGGATATAATCGTTAATGAAGATTGTCCGATACTTTCAGATGCACTTCGTAAACCCATCATTGACGCTTCTTCTTTTCCTGAAAAGAAAATACTAATCAAACTAACAGCTAACGCATTAATTAAACCAAAACCAACACCTAATAATATCCTTGAGCCTAAAATTAGGTAATAGTTACTTAAAAACATTGGCAATGGGCCAAATATTCCAACAAGCAATAAGCCTAATTGTACGGTTCGCTTATTTCCAATGATTTTCGTGACTGCTGTAATAAATAAAACAATCATCGTTACTGAAAATGCTGGCACGGTTGCCAACAACTGAACCTGTGCTTCTGTTTTATCTGGAAAAAATGTTAACATTTGTGGTATTCCTGGTGTAATAATATAGGCTGTTGTCAATATAAATGAAATAGACAACAAGGCTAATTTATTCATAAACTTCATTTCTTTCGCCAAATAGATCTCTCCTTAAAAAACTTTTTTATGTAGCGCTTACAAGATATACAATAGCATATCTATTTAGCAAAATGTTGAATACTGGCTACTTCTGAACTTGTTCACGGGGGCTGTAAACAGAATTAACAGATAAAATAGTCAAAAAAAACAGAGAAGAATAAAGACTTCCTCTCTGTTGACTTTGTTTAGTAGTTGGCTTTCTCAGTATTATTTAAAGATTATGAAGCGTGTAAGCCATTAACTTTTCAAATGTAATAAGTATATTTCCAAAAAATAATTGCGGTTTATATTCTGTATAACGGAAGATAAAATAATCATTCGTACAAATTGTATAGCGCGCGTGATGCTGCATCTTTGAGTCAGGATTTCCTGTCAAGAGCACATAGTCGATATCTTTTTCATAAGCTTCCTCAGCATATTCATATAATTCCGTCGTATTGCCTGAGTTTGACACAAAAATTATTAATAAATCCTCACTGTGCGTTTCTCGAAGGAACTGATGGTGAAAATTCGACGTCGCACGAAATCCATACAAATTCAGATAATCGGCGATATAGTTTGATAGATTATTTGAATAACCGATCCCAATGACCGCAATAAACTTATCTTGATATTC
>CAYROB010000147.1:0-3906 GCA_964425775.1 uncultured Carnobacteriaceae bacterium | reverse complement strand
CTGCTAGAAAATACCGAAGATTTGGGAGTTGTTGGCAGGGATGATCAGTTTGGTGCTGGGATAATGAACTTCACGCAGTACAAGAATGCAAAAGTGGTTGATCGAGTAGTGGAACCTGTTCAAAGACTTGCCGGAGCTGGCCGTATAGAAACAGCTGTTGAAGTCAGCAAGGTTGCCTACACTGGCGGGGCCGAGACGGTGGTCTTGGCCGGCTATAACGGTGAGGTAGATGCCTTAACGGGGACGCTATTTGCTCATACCAAGCAAGCACCTGTTCTTTTAACGGAACCAAACAGTCTTGCTCAGGCAACCAAAGACGAGATTCTACGCTTAGGAGCAAAGACCGTCCATATATTAGGTGGGGCAAACGTTGTCTCTGAAAAGGTCGTGAGTGAATTAGAGGCCTTAAATGGTGTGAGGGTTAAAAGAATAGCGGGCGCGAACCGTTATGAAACAGCACATGCGATAGCTAAAGAAGTGAAGGGGCCGAAAAGTCATGTGTTCTTAGCGCTTGGTGCTGATGGTTTATTAGCGGATGCCCTATCGGTTGGTCCAGCTTCAGGCCTTAACGAAATGCCGGTGCTTTTAACAACAGAAAAGACTATTCCACAAGCAACGAAAGCGGCGCTTAGAGATTTGGGTGTAACTCATGTCACAATTGTTGGTGGCGAGAATGCGGTGAGTCAAGAAGTACAAACCGAGTTAGAAAAACAGTATACCGTTGATCGAATCGCTGGGAACAATCGCGAGGATACTGGCCGAGCAGTTGCTCAAGAATATTTTGAGCAGCCAAATAAGGCGGTATTAGCTTATGGTTGGACGTATGCGGATGCATTAGTTGGTGGCTATTTAGGGGCGTTAATGGATGCACCTGTCTTACTTACGCAGACGAATGCACTGTCTGACTTAACAACAGCGTACCTTGCTGAGTATACAGATCAACTTTTTGTATTGGGTGGTACGAGTGTTATTGCACCAACAGTGATTCAACAAGCCCAAAGCGCGATGGCTGGAATAATGGGAGCAGAAGAGCAAGAGATGGTACTCATGAGTGTCCCGTAAAAAATTATGGGAAAACAGCAATCGCTATGTAAAATGAATGCCATTTCTACTACAATTAACTTTAAATAAATAGATAGTTAGATGGACAGAGGAAATGAGAAGAACACTCAATATATTAAAGGGGAAATCAATGATGAAGAAAGTCAGCAAACTATTGACCGTTTTTTTAGCATTTGGCATGCTCGTACTGGGATTTGCTCAGGTGGCAGAAGCAGCAGCAGGTAAAGAGGTAAACTCTAGTGTGGTCGAAAGATTACAAGGAGTCGATCGGGTGGAGACCTCCATTAAGGTAAGTAATGACGTTTATCCAACAGGTTCAGCAGAAAATGTTGTCCTTGCTGGCTGGAATGGGCAAGTGGATGCGTTAACCGCCACTCTTTTAGCATCAGTGAAAGATGGCCCATTACTTCTCGTCACAGACAGCCAATATTCAAAGATAAAAAATGAGTTAAATCGCCTCGGTGTTAAGAATGTTTACCTTGCGGGTGGAACAACGGTTGTGAGCGCGCAGTTTGAAAAGAATCTTAAAAAAGATGGGTATCAGGTAAAGCGATTATCAGGGGCAAACCGATATGCGACAGCAGCCGAAGTGAAGAAAGCAGCGGGTGTCCATTCCAACCATGTCTTTTTAGTGAATGGTGGCGCCGAAAAAGTGGATCAGTTAGCGGATGCTTTAGCCGTGGGGCCAGTATCTGGAAGAGATAAATTACCTATACTCTTAACAGGAAAAGACCAGCTACCCCAAGCAACAAGTGATGCATTAAAGGGCGTCGACCAAATAACGATTGTTGGTGGACATGCAGCCGTCAGTGAAAAAGTTGCGAAACAGCTGAAAGGTCAAGGTTATAAGGTCGACCGCGTTGAGGGGCCAGATCGCTATCAGACAGCAGTCGAAGTCTCAAAAAAATATTTTACCAGCTCTAAAAAAGCGATTTTAGTGAATGATGGAAGAGTTTCTTTCGCTGATGCTTTAGTTGGTGGGTATTTAGGCGCGAAAAAAGGTGCCCCTGTTTTACTAACGAATGCTACGCAATTAACTGGTCAGACAAAAGGGTATGTAGAAGGCCACACTTCCCTTGCTTATGTACTGGGTGGGATTAAATCCATCGGTTCAAGTGTGTTTAATCAATTAGATACAGCGATTATTCATAGAGGGAAAAGAAGCATTCAAAGTGTTGAAACCTTTGACGATGTGCAAGTTGATTTTGGTGGAAAGTATCGACTACCGGAAAAGGTGGAAGTCAGCTTAAGTGATCAAACAGCCGTTACCGTTCCCGTTGAATGGTCGGCCGGCAGTGTCAATGTAAATGTGTCTGGCGTCTATCAAGTAGAAGGTCAGCTAGATTTTACAGCTGTAAAGGACCTTCAAGAAGACGCTAAGAAAAAGAAGGCAACAATTAGTATCGTCGTCGCAGAAAAAGTTGAAGTAGACAGTGAAGTGGATAAAGCCCCGTTTAGAGTTGTCGTCGACTATGGCCATGGCGGGACAGATCCAGGAGCAGTCTATAAGGGTCGCCAAGAAAAGGATGACACGCTAAAATTAGGAAAGATGGTTACTGCGAAACTAAGAAGTGAAGGCATCCTCGTTGATGAAACGCGAACGGGTGATGAAACGGTGGGATTACCTGAAAGAAGTGCCTTTGCGAATCGAAATGGTCGAGATTACTATAATTATTTCATTTCCATTCATCGAAATTCATACCATTTGAATACCGCACATGGGGCCGAAACGTATGTTTATGTCACAAGAAACCCTTTATCGGTCGCATTAGCTACAAATATTCAACAAGGCTTAGTAGATGTAGGCTTTAGGAATCGAGGGGTAAAGGAAAGTAACTTTTATGTACTCCGGGCAACGTATGCTCCGGCCGTGTTAGTTGAAGTTGGCTTTATGAATAATGATGCGGATAATAAAATTTTTGATGATAACTTAGAGCAAATCGCGCAATCCATAGCGGATGCGGTGATCTTGCAAGCGAAAAAATAGTAAAAGAGGCGATATAGATGAAGAGAAAACCACAAATAATTAGTTTAATGACTTTATTGATCCTATTTATTTTCAGTGGGGCAACTGCTTTTGCTGCCGATGCGAGTGATGCCGAAGTAAGTAACGCGGTTGAGCGAATAGCTGGACCAAATCGAGTGGAAACAGCGATTGAAGTCAGCAAGAAGGCTTATGCCGATCCAGTCGACACATTGTTTCTAGCTGGATATAATGGTGATGCGGATGCGTTGTCTGCTACGTTTTTAGCCGGACAAAAGGAAGCACCGCTGCTGGTTTCAGATAAACATACAATTAGTAAGGCACTCGAGCAAGAGATCAACAGACTCGCCCCAAAGGAAATTGTGATTTTAGGTGGGGAGAGTGCTGTGTCTCAAACAATCGAACAGCAGCTCAGAGCGAAGAGCTATTCAACTCGAAGAATCCAGGGGAACTCTCGCATCGAAACCGCAGTGAATATCGCCGCGGATTATTATCAAGATGGATCGGTAGAAGAGGTATTTATTGTTGAATACAATTCTTTGGTCGATGCACTAGCGATTGGTCCAGTGGCAGCTAGAGATGGAATACCTGTTTTGATTACGCAGAAAAATCAAGTACCTGAAGAAGTGCAGCGTTTTTGAAAACACATGGAGTTGGAAAGGTCACGGTAATCGGTGGGGAAAATGCGGTTAGTAGTACTGGCTTTGCTGCGTTAAAGAAATATGTGAACAATGTGGAGCGAGTTGCGGGAGAAGACCGCATACTGACGTCCTTAACAATAGCCGAGCAGTATTTTGATGCGCCTAACTATACCTTCCTAGCGAATGGTTGGCAAAACGCGGATGCATTGATCGGTGGTT
>CAYROB010000146.1:0-4013 GCA_964425775.1 uncultured Carnobacteriaceae bacterium | reverse complement strand
TTGAATATTTTGAAGAAGTATTTACAGGCGAAGTAGTAGTGAAAGAAAACTTTACTGCCGGACAAACCGACTTTAACGCAACCTTAACTAGTCTAAATGAAGAGGATTTTGATGTCCTATTAGTCACTGGTTATTATGAAGAAGGTGGGCCGATTGTTCGACAAGCGCGCGAGATGGGAATGGATCAGCCAATTTTAGGACCAGATGGCTTTGGTAGTCAGGCCCTAGTAGAGCTGGCCGGTGCAAATAACTTAAACGATGTTTACTACACAACACAGTTTACTGTGTTAAATGAGACTGAATCGATTAATCAATTTGTCGAAAATTATACTGAAAAATTTGGTACTGAACCAGATATGTTTGCAGCCTTAGCTTATGATGCCGCGTATGTTATGTTCGATGCGATCGAACGAGCTGGTTCAGAGAATCGACAAGCAATCAACGAGGCACTAGGTAAGGTAGAAAATTTCGAGGGGATCACTGGAACATTCTCTTATGATGATATGCATAACCCTTCAAAATCAGTAACAATTCTAGAAGTTCAAAATGGTGAAGCGGTGGACACATATATCGTTGATCCAGCGAGTCTAGAATAGATAGTTCAATAGAATAGGAGTGGAAACAATGGATACTTTTATCCAACAAGTAATTAACGGTCTATCCCTAGGTAGCGTGTATGCACTCGTTGCCTTAGGATATACAATGGTTTATGGAATTATCAAATTATTAAACTTTGCCCACGGGGATGTTTATATGGTGGGGGCCTTTGTCGGAAATTTTATGATATCAAATTTTAATTTAGGGTTTTTACCAACACTTATTGTAACCATGCTCACAACTGGAGTGGTTGGCGTCATTATTTATCAAATTGCTTATCGACCTCTACGTAATTCAACGCGGATTGCTTCGTTAATTACCGCAATTGGTATGAGTTACTTATTACAAAATGGGATGATTTACTTGGCAGGACCGCAAACACGTTCCTTTCCCCAAGTCATTGATAATAAAATGTATAGTTTTGGGTCAATTAATATTAGTACGATGCAAATATTAATGCTCGTCACAACAGTTTCTTTAATGATTGCTTTACAGCTGATTGTTCGGCAAACTAAGCTTGGAAAAGCGATGCGTGCAGTGAGTAATGACCCGGATGCGGCGCAGTTAATGGGAATTAATACGAATTTTGTTATTAGCTTTACCTTCTTTTTAGGGTCAATGTTAGCTGGAGCAGGTGGTATGTTGGTTGGAATGTATTATAATACAATCACGCCGACGATGGGTTCAGGCCCGGGTTTAAAAGCTTTTATCGCAGCAGTTGTCGGTGGAATTGGCAGTATTCCCGGAGCAATGATTGGTGGCTATCTCATTGGGATGACCGAGGTTATGATTTCAGCTTCTGGTAATTCCATGATCAGAGATGCCGTTGTTTATTTGATCTTAATCGTTATTTTACTCGTTCGCCCAACAGGAATTCTTGGTAAATCTGAACGAGAGAAAGTGTAGGTGATTTTGTGAAAAAATTTAATCGGACAAATATCGGATGGATTATATTGATCGTCCTCATGTTCTTGAGTCTTGAGGGTTTAACTTCAGCAGGAATTATCGATCCTTTTTATGAAATCACTGTAGTGAATATTTTTATTAATATTATTTTAGCAGTCGGTTTAAACTTAGTTGTTGGTTTTTCAGGGCAGCTTTCATTAGGACACGCAGGCTTTATGGCGATCGGTGCTTACGCAACGGGAATAATCTTAAAGATGATCCCAAGTACACCGGGCTTTTTGCTTAGTATTTTAGTGGGGATGCTTTTAGCAGCAGTCGCTGCGTTGATTGTCGGGATTCCGACCCTTCGACTAAAAGGCGATTACTTTGCGATTGCAACGCTTGGAGCAAGTGAAATTATTCGAGTTGCTATTTTAAATTTACCGGACTTAACGAATGGAGCGGTAGGAATTAGTGGGATTCCGCGAATCGTTGACTGGCGCTTTGCTTATATTGCAGCGGCTTTAACGATTTTACTGATTGTAAACTATATTCGTAGTAGTCCAGGACGCGTAACCATCGCGATTCGTGAGGATGAAATCGCAGCCGAATCCTTAAGTATTCGAACAACCCTATATAAAAACATTGCCTTTTTAATGGGTGCGATGAGTGCTGCCTTAGCCGGAAGTATTCATGCTAGTTATTTCGGGGTGATCAACCCAGGACAATTCACCTTTAATAAGTCGATTGATGTACTGATTATTGTTGTCTTTGGTGGAATTGGTAGTGTGACAGGAAGTATTGTTGCAGCTGTTTTACTTGGGTTAATTAATGTTTACCTCCAAAGCTTTGGTGCTTTACGTATGATTGTTTATGCACTCGTATTAATTCTGATTATGATTTTCAGACCATCAGGGTTAATGGGGCATGTGGAGTTTTCACTGAGCAAATTACTTAAAAGGCCACAAGATGTTCCAGGATCGATTGCCAATATGAAACATGAGAAAGGAGCGGCAAATAAATGACCTTATTAAAAGTAGAGAATTTAACTAAAAACTTTGGTGGTTTGACAGCTGTTTCTCATGTCGATTTAGAAATTAATAAAAATGAGTTGATTGGGCTAATCGGACCAAATGGGGCTGGAAAAACAACCTTGTTTAACTTGTTGACTGGTGTCTATGTCCCTTCAGAAGGTTCAATTACATTTTCACCTAATTCAAAAGGGGAAGATTTTGAATTATCAGGAAAAGATAACACACAAATCAGTCAGTTAGGTGTGGCGCGAACCTTTCAAAACATTCGTTTGTTTAAAAAGTTAAGTGTACTTGAGAATGTTCGCATCGGTTTTCATACAGAAAAAGGGGCGAATGTTTTTCAGTCCCTCCTTCGAACCAAAGAATATTACCGCTCGGAAGCGGAAATGACAGAAAAAGCGATGGATTTATTGCGTATCTTTAATATGGAGGATAAGGCTGATTTTAAAGCATCGAACTTGCCTTATGGAGACCAAAGAAAATTAGAGATCGTTCGTGCGCTGGCGACAAATCCAGAACTGTTATTTTTGGATGAGCCAGCTGCAGGGATGAACGCGCAGGAAAGTATCGAGTTAACCCAGTTGATCCAACAAATTCATGCGGAGTTCGACTTAGCGATTGTATTAATTGAACACGATATGAAAGTAATTATGGATTTATCGGAACGGATTTATGTTTTAGAATATGGAAAGAAAATTGCCGAAGGAACGCCAGCATCGATTCAAAAAGATGAACACGTTATTCGAGCATATTTAGGTGGTGAGTAAATGCTGAAAATTAAAGATGTTGTGGTTCATTATGGGGTTATCGAAGCAATTAAGGGTGCATCATTTGAAGTGAATCAAGGCGAAATTGTTTCTTTGATTGGTGCTAACGGTGCTGGAAAAACAACCCTTTTAAATACGATTTCTGGCTTAATTCGACCGACATCGGGCGAACTTTTGTATAAAGATATGCCGATTACGAAGGCTAGTGCACGTGACATAGTTGCTGGTGGCATATCTCATGTGCCAGAGGGACGGCGTGTATTTAGTGGGATGACCGTTAAGGAGAATTTGGAAATGGGGGCTTTTTTACGAAGTGATCGTGAAGGGATTCAAAAAGATTTAAAAGAAGTGTATGAAAGTTTTCCAGTTTTAAAAGAAAGATTGCATCAGGATGCAGCAACACTTTCTGGAGGAGAACAACAGATGCTGGCAGTAGGTCGAGCGTTACTCTCAAAGCCGGAGTTATTGCTACTTGATGAGCCGTCGATGGGGTTAGCTCCTTTATTTATTAAAGAGATTTTTAACATTATTCAAGAAATTAACAAAAGAGGGACAACCATTTTATTAATTGAGCAGAATGCAACGGTCGCTTTGGAAATATCTGATCGTGGCTACGTGATTGAGACGGGAAAGATTGTTGCGACAGGGACTGCACAAGAGTTATTAGATAGTGATGAAGTTCAAAAAGCATATTTAGGGGGTTAATTATGAATGTAGGACACTTTATGAC
>CAYROB010000145.1:0-4069 GCA_964425775.1 uncultured Carnobacteriaceae bacterium | reverse complement strand
CACTAAAACTCCCTGCACATTTTGGTTGTATTACTTTGTTCAGTTTTCAAAGATCAAATGATATTTTGGTTTTCGGTGCTTCGGATTTGCATTCCTGAGCACAAGAGATATCTTACCAACTATCAGAAAGTTTGTCAAGCACTTTCTTAAACTTTCTTTTCTTTTTAGTAAAACTCTTAGTCGATACAAAACTTTAAATCTCTATGTATTTAAAATCTATTTCGCACTCGAGAACATATCTTAATATATTTTGATAAAGATGTCAAACACTTTTTGGAATATCTTTGTAATTAATTACTTTCCATTCCAGAAAGAACTACTCTGATTCCTCCCCTTATATAGAAGATACTATTTCGGACCCCTTGAAATTAAATGTCATTCTTTTTACGCCAGGTGTATCTATAGTCATCTCTAAACAAATAGCTCATCTTATCTTTTGCTTTTATTTTCATATTGATTTGCATTTCATCTTCTCTTATCTATAATCAAACAAGACACAATTAGTAATCTGACATTAATTACTTAGAACGGTCTAACAAGTCTAATAAGAAAAGGTGAGGTATATGTACGATAAAGAATTATTCGATGCTATTGAACAAGAAAGAGAACGCCAGGAAAGAGGTCTGGAATTAATCGCTTCTGAAAACTTCGTCTCCGAAGCAGTCTTAGAAGCTCAAGGGAGTATTCTAACAAATAAATATGCTGAAGGTTATCCTGGTCGTCGTTACTACGGTGGATGTGAATTTGTAGACATTATTGAAAACTTAGCTATTGATCGAGCTAAAGAATTATTTGGAGCGGAATATGCAAATGTGCAACCCCATTCTGGTAGCCAAGCAAACATGGCCGCATATCGAGCTCTTTTAGAACCTGGTAGTAAAATATTAGGAATGGACTTGAACCACGGAGGCCATTTGACTCACGGATCTAAAGTGAATTTTAGTGGACAAACCTATGACTTTATCGCTTATGGTGTTACAAACGAAGATGAAGTAATCGACTATAATGAAGTTCGTCAAATTGCTATAGCTGAGAAACCACAGTTAATTGTTGCTGGAACAAGTGCTTACTCTCGCTCAATTGACTTTAAAAAGTTCCGCGAAATTGCTGATGAAGTTGGTGCAAAACTGCTAGTTGACATGGCACACATCGCTGGTCTTTGCGCAACCGGACATCACCAAAATCCTGTAGAGTATGCTGACGTTGTAACTTCGACTACACATAAAACTTTACGCGGACCACGCGGTGGAATTATTCTAGCTAAAAAAGAATATGCTCGAAAATTAAACAGCGCTGTTTTCCCAGGCATTCAGGGCGGACCTTTAGAACACGTTATTGCAGCTAAAGCCGTTGCTTTTCATGAAGCTTTACAGCCTGAATTCAAAGACTACATTGCCCAAGTTCGTAAAAATGCTAAAGCAATGGCCGAAGTCTTTGAAGATTCCAAGTTCCGTGTGATAAGTGGTGGAACAGACACACATTTGTTTTTACTGGATGTCTCTGCTTATGAACTAAATGGCGATCAACTACAAAAGTTGCTTGACGAAGTTGAAATAACTGTAAATAAAAACTCAATACCTTTTGACAATCTTCCGCCAAGCAAAACCAGTGGAATTCGCATTGGTACACCCGCAATTACGACTCGCGGTTTAGTTGAAGATGATGCCCGTGAGGTAGCACGCCTAATTATCAAAGTTGCTGAAAACAAAGACAACGAAGAGGTACTCGCAGCAGTAAGAGCTGATGTTCTAAAAATTGCTCAGCGCATTCCTTTATTTAAAAAATAATCTCTACCTAGAAAAAAGCAGCCGCTGAAATATCAGCGACTGCTTTTTATTGTTTTTAATCAGATTATAAATTCATTTTTAAAACTGCCGCTATATTGCGTGTAGTTAGTACCGTATTTACGTAAGCTTCCGAAAACACCTGCTTCTCATCACCGATTTTAGACAAAACACTAAAGGCTGCATCGATCCCTTCCATGTAGACTGCTTCGTGACTTTCCATAATTGAACCTACGACGGCAATAACTGGCAAATTATACTTTTTGGCTATTTGTGCAACAATAATCGGTGTTTTCCCATAGACTGTCTGATGATTTAAGCCCCCTTCTCCGGTAATGACTAAATCAGCACGCTTAACCTTATCTTCTAGACCAACCAATTCCGCAATTAGATTTCCACCTCGTTTTAACTGGGCACCTAAAAAAGCAACTAATCCAGCCGCGGTTCCCCCTGCTGCTCCTGCAGCTGGTATTCCACTAACATCAGTATGAAGCTCTTCTTGAATAACCTGTGCAAAATGCGTTAAGCTTTGATCTAATTCTCTTACTTGTTCCGAGGTTCCACCTTTTTGCGGACCATAAACGTAAGATGCTCCTTCAGGACCGATCAGCGGATTATTTACATCAGTTGCGCCAATAAATGACACTTCTAAAACTCGCGGATCCACTTTCGATAAATCAATCGAATGAAGATCTTTCAAACATTGCCCACCTCGACCGATTTGTTTGCCCTCTTTATCTAGCAGTCTACCACCCAACCGTTGAATCATGCCTGCACCGCCATCGTTTGTTGCACTACCACCCAATCCTAGAACTATTTCTTTGACCCCATCATCTAGAGCACTAGAAATTAAATCACCCAAGCCCCAAGTTGTTGTAACCATCGGATTTCTTTCAGACTTCTCTATCTTCTCTAAACCTGAACAAGCTGCTATTTCAATAATTGCGGTCTTTCCATTATTAATTAATCCATAAAATGATTTGGAATTTCTCCCTAAGGCATCTAATGCAACTACTTTTCTTATTTTACCTCCCAAGGCGTCCACAACTGATTGCACAGTCCCTTCCCCACCATCAGCCATCGGCACTTTTTCACAATGCCAACCTGGGAACACTTCCACAAAGCCTTCTTCGATTGCATTTGCCACTTCCTGAGCAGTCATACTTTCTTTGAAGGAATCCGGTGCAATAACTACAGTTTTTATTTTAACCATATATAATCATCCCTTATATAGTAGATACTCATTTTTGCCCTTTCTTTTTTAAAGACTTTTAATCGAATACCGATTTCTTGTTTTAGATTCTTTGTTTGTATACTTTAGCCCAAACAGGGACATTGAAAAACAAAGCCAAGTAAAACCAAGCGAAAATCCACCAATAACATCTGTTGGAAAATGGACACCTAAATAAATTCGACTCAAACCAATTCCTAAGATCAAAAAGAATATTAGTAGACTAATTATAAACTTCAATTGTGGTGAACGTAGCGCTCGAAGAATTAAAAAAAGTAGGCCTCCGTAGACAATGACCGAACCCATCGAATGGCCACTTGGAAAAGAATAACCTCCAATTTCTACTAGTGGTTGGATTTGACTTGGGCGAGCTCTTGCAAACAACTCTTTGATAGCGCCATTTAAAATACCTGCACCAAACAAAACAGTCAGCCCGTACCAAAGTGCTGTCCGCCATTTCTTTAAAACAAATAGCACAAGGACGATGAAAATAGTTACGGCCGTTTGTACAATAAAATCTCCCATATGGGTAATGACAGTCATAACTGTATTACGCATTGGCGAATGTAACTGATAAAAATATTGACTCAACTGATAATCAACAACTGTAATTTCTTCCCACCCCCAAAAACCAAAAAGGACAATGCCCAAAAACGGGACAAAACCTATTAATCCAGCAAATAACAGTCTCTTTTTTAACTCTCGGTCTAAAACCCCACTTGAATAATGATACATTAAATCACTCCCTCACATTCCATATATACAGTATACATTAGAGTGATTAAAGATGTAATCGTAACCACAAAAACATCTTGTTCACTACTTTTTAGCCGAATGATATTTACCCTAATCGTCATTAAGCGCTTAAATGACGAACTTTATTCATTTATTCGTTCTTATACACTTAAAGATTCGTTTATTTCGCGATTTCCTTTGACATTCATTAGCCAATTCAGTATAGTAACAAAGGGAATTCTTTCAACTGCTTTATCCGTTGAAAAATCCCTAAAAATTATTGAGGAGCGTTCACTTCAAATGACAGTTTTCGATTATG
>CAYROB010000144.1:0-4070 GCA_964425775.1 uncultured Carnobacteriaceae bacterium | reverse complement strand
AATCAGCAAGTGAGCCGATTAAGTCTGTTAATTGTCGTGGTGTCGTTCCTAAAGAAGCTTTCGCATCTTTGGCTTGGTCATCTTTTTGGTCAATTGATTGACGAATCGCATCAGCTAATTCTTCACCACTTAACTCAGAATGTTCATTATCCGCTAAATACTTTAATTTTACCTCGTTTGGCGTACCAATCAAGCCACTTGTAAATCCTGGTGAAACTACAGGGTCAGCAAGTTCCCAAATTTGTCCAACTGGATCTTTAAAGGCACCATCTCCATAGACCATGGCTTCAATTGTCTTACCAGTTTCTTCTTTTACTTTTGCTTGGATCTCTTCAACAATTTCTTGTGAATGGGAAGGAAATAGTTTGACACTTTCGTCAGTTGCATTATTTGCACCTAATAGCCCAAACTCCGCATTAAACCCACCATTTTCACTTGTTGCTTCCGCAAGGATATCACCTAAATCATAGATTCTTTTTGCTCCTGCATCTTTCAAAATACGACTTGTCCGTTCACGGTTATGCACTTCGGAAACTAGAACTGAATCTGTGTAGTCAAGAATAGCTTCAGGATCATTTGAAAAGATAATCGTACATCTTTTCCCTTCGGCTTCGACAATCTCTCGGTAAAGTTCGATGTAGTCCACGCCAGTGAATGGATGGGAAGTTTTTCCGAAATGTTCTGCAAATTCAGCTTCAGTTAATGTGTCGCTCCATGGATTGACACCGGCAGCATCGATTTGATCCACAGAAATTAAGTGGTTGCCCACTTCATCAGCTGGATAACTTAGCTGGATGACAATGTCTTTTGCGCCACGAGCGAATCCTTTCAATAAGTTCATGAATCGGTTTCGACTTAAAATCGGGAAAAGGACACCGACTGTTTGGTCTTCAAATTTATTTGTAATATCTGTCGCAATATCATCAATAGCGGCATAGTTTCCTTGCGGTCTAGCTACGATTGATTCGGTCAATGCAATAATATCACCATTATTGATTTGATAGCCTTCAACTTTTGCAGCGTTGATAATTGTTTCAACAACGATACCTACAAGGTCATCGCCTTCTTTGATAATTGGTGCGCGTAAGCCACGAACAACAGTTCCAACAGCTCTTTCCAAAAAATCACTCCTCGATAGATTTATATTATTCATTATACTATGAAAAATTACACACTCAAAGGATCGACCGAATTAAATTAAAAGAGTATTCATAAGGTGAATGTTCTTCAGTTGTTGTAAAATGGAAGTGTAGAATAAAACGAGTAGGTGAGATGATGAAAAAGATTGATGGAAATCAGACTGTTTATGAATTAGTTAAAGAGGACCCTGACCTAAAGAAGGTACTTGTGGATTTAGGATTAACCCCTTTAAATAACCCCGCGATGCTGAATACTGTGGGACGCATGATGACTTTAAACGATGGAATCAAACAAATTGATTTATCGAGAGAAGAATTAATTGCCGGTTTAGAAAAAGCAAATTATCAATTAAAAGAATAGGGGATGCAAAATGGATAATCGAGTAGATAAAAAAAGAGAACGTCAAAATAAATTAAAAGAATTAATTTTACGCTTGCATGATGGAGAAAGTGAAGAGGTAATTATTGAGGAGTTTGCCGAACACTTCCAACATATTAGTCCACTTGAAATATCGGTTATGGAAAGACGCTTGATGAAGGAAGAGGGTCTGAAAGTTGAAGAGATTATGCGTCTCTGTAATGTGCATGTGGCGGTAATGGCCGGATATGTTGAGTCGGAGTCGGAAGAACCAGCTGATTTTGAAAAGCCAGGACATCCCGTTCATGTCTTGAAGCAAGAGAATTTAGCAATCGAAGCAGCATTGATGCGTATTCGTAATCTCCTTGAATTTTACGTAGAAGCGGAAGGGCAAGATGCTGAAATTGCTGCTGGTTTGAAGCTACAAATCGATTTACTTTGGGAGTTTGATAAGCATTATAATCGAAAAGAAAATTCGATTTTTCCGTTGATGGAGCGATACGGCATCACTGCACCACCTAAAGTCATGTGGGGTGTGGATGATCAAATCCGTGATTTATATAAAGAGTTTAAAGCAGCTTTTGAAGAGAATAAAATTGGAGAGTTATTGCCTCTTTTCACGGAGCTTGAATATGAAATAGAAGAAATGATCGTTAAAGAAGAAGAGATTATGATCCCGATGATTTCAGCTGTCTTCAATATTGATGACTGGATTAAAGTGAAAGATGAATCGGCTGAATTTGGCTATTGTATCGTGGAACCAGTAAAAGAATGGGAAGTTGAGCGTGTCGAAATGGAAGAAGATTTCGAAAATGAGCTGGATGGAAACATCCAACTTGGAACAGGCTATTTAACGAAAAAAGAAGTCAATATCATGTTGGATATGTTGCCACTTGAACTAACTTTTGTTGATAAAGATGATGTTGTAAAGTACTTTAACAATCAAGAAGGGCCTAAACTCTTAGCACGCACCCCGAATGCCATAGGCCGTGACGTGATGAACTGTCATCCACCGAAAAGTTATGAGATTGTGGAACAGCTTATTAAAGACTTGAAGTCGGGTAAGAAGGACAAAGAAGTTGCTTGGTTTAAAAAAGGCTCGACATATGTGCATATTACTTACGCGGCTGTCCATGACGATGCGGGTGAATATTTAGGTATTCTAGAGTACGTCCAAGATATTACAGATTTCATCGGAATTGAAGGCGAAAATCGCGTGACACTTGAGTAAAGAGTAAAGGATTTGGAGGGATAACCAGTGGAGAATTATCGAATCTTTTTAGCGGAACATCGAGAGTTAGAGACCGAGCGATTGAGACTCAGGCCAGTTACTTTAGAAGATACTGAAGATATGTTTGAATATTCATCGAATGTAGAGAATACGTATTACATTTACCCGGCACATCTTACCCTCGAAGACACGAGGTTTTCAATTGCCAATTATTTTATGAGTGAGCCACTGGGAAAGTATGGTGTAGAGTTAAAAGAAGAAGGAAAGTTAATTGGAACGATTGATTTACGCATCAAGCCTGCTCAGTTGAGTGCTGAAATTGGTTATGTTTTAAATCAAAACTATCAAGGGCAAGGTTATGCTACTGAAGCAGCTCAAGCAATTGTGAACTTTGCTTTTGAAGTTTTAGAGCTGGAAAAATTATCAGCGACATGTAATAGCGAAAATGTTGAGTCAGAAGCGTTAATGCTTCGCCTCGGGATGAGAAAAGAAGGGGAACTTCGCAGCTACCAGGTCTGGAAGGCTGGGGAATGGATTAATTTACTTCAGTATGGAATTTTACGTGATGAGTATTATTCAAAATAAGCAGAATTTAAAGTAGGCATATTGTAAATAATGCTGGATATTTAGAACAAACTGTGCTATAATTAGAATTGCCGTAAGGCCACACGACAATGGTGGACATATGAACCGTGTCAGGTCCGGAAGGAAGCAGCACTAAGTATCGCTTCGCCATGTGTTGTGTGTACATAGTATAGAAAAGGTACCCTTAAAGTAGGAAGAATTCACTCCGAACTTAAGGGTATTTTTTTATTTAATTATGTTGGGAATTATCAAAAAAAGAATAACTTCTCTGTCTAGATATCGCTGTTTTTTTCTTCTATAATGAATAAGAATGAAATTAGTAAGGGTGAAAATAAAATGACTTATCAAGCCTTATATCGAGTTTGGCGTCCACAAGGTTTTAACGAAGTTTATGGACAAGAAATGATCACACAAACACTTAAAAATGCAATCAGTCAAGGAACACCAAGTCATGCTTATTTGTTTACCGGACCACGGGGAACTGGAAAAACAAGTGTGGCAAAAATATTTGCCAAAGCAATTAACTGTCCCGTATCAACGGATGGCGAGCCGTGTAATAATTGTTCGATTTGTGAGCAAATTACAGAAGGCAGCCTGGGCGATGTCATGGAAATTGACGCAGCCAGTAACAATGGAGTCGAAGAAATCCGCGACATCCGAGAGAAAGCGAATTATGCACCGACACAAGCTAAATTTAAAATTTATATTATCGATGAAGTTCATATGTTATCGACGGGTGCTTTTAATGCATTATTAA
>CAYROB010000143.1:0-4083 GCA_964425775.1 uncultured Carnobacteriaceae bacterium | reverse complement strand
GTGATGAAGCCATTCTTTTGTTCTTTGATTGACTTCAGATAATTACCCGGTGCTGCTTGTTTCGCATGATTAATGACAGACATTTCTGAAGCTGAAAAACCGTCTTTCTTTAATACCTTTTGAGCTTCTTTTAAATTCCCAGTCGATACCGCAGGAGCTTCAGCTTGTACAGTGTCTTTGGTAGCCGATTGCCTATTCTTCTGCTTATTTAAATACATCCGCTGCACAGTATTTGTGAGTTTATTTGGATTCACTTTTCCTGATTCAACATCCGCACTCTCTAGAATAATTGCCTGCATTGTTAATTCATCAATGCCATAAATTACGTGATAGGTATAAATCAATTCTTTTACTTCACCAGTCAAACTATCTTGTCGAATAAAATGCTTGTTTAAGCCTTGTTTGAAAAAATTGTAATCAAAGCTATCGATGTTCTCAATTGTTTCTACTAACTTAGGTTTTTCAGTTGCTGTGAGCGAAATCAGTTGATTGCTTTCTGAAATACCTTTATTTGACAAATCAAAATGAAAAACATCAACAAATGAACGCGTCATTTCCTCATAATTCTCTTTAGGATAGGACTCTTCTGTTAGATCTTGCAGCTCCTCTTGAAACAAATTCTTCCCAATCTTTTCAAGGAGTAGTGCACATAACAAGCTATCTTTTAAAAAAGCTGTTTTGGACAAAGGTGCATTTAATTCGTAAATATATTCATCCTTTTTTTCCTGAGAACGATAAATGCGCAACAAGCCAATTCCTTCTAAACGGATTCGCGCATGATAATAATCAGCAATACCTATATCCATTTTAGTCAGTAGTTTTGAAACACTTGTACTCTTTTTATTCATTTGAAAATCCAACTCGGAAAACAAACTTTGGTAAAATGAGTAAGCTTCTCCACCAATAATTGGTTTATAGAGTTTAGTCAAGATGCGTACATCTTGCATCGTTAGATTCTGGTCGCTTTCTATCTGGATATAGTCTTTGGGATCTATCGATTGCCATGGATAACTTGTCATTTATGCACACATCTCCTTTCACTAAAATTACTCCGTTGCTTCGTCTGAATCATCTTTGGAATGCTCGCCTCTGATTCCTTCAATATTTCGCATTTCCTCCATGAAGACATCGATATCCTGAAATTGGCGATAAACACTTGCGAAGCGGATATAGGCAACATCATCTAAGCGAATTAACTCTTGCATTACATACTCACCGATTTCTTCAGAAGCAATTTCACGTTTACCTTCTTCCCGAATTCTGGCTTCGATACGCTCAACAATTTCTTCTTGTTCTTTTGCAGAAAATGGTCGCTTCTCAAATGCCCGATGGACTCCACGTAATATTTTTGATGGATCAAATTCTTCGCGATCTTTATTTTTCTTTACGACAAGGAGCGGTCTTTCTTCAATACGCTCAAATGTAGTAAATCGATACTGACAGCTTTCGCATTCCCGCCGACGACGAATCGTTGCTCCTTCATCGGAAGGGCGACTGTCTACAACTTTGCTTCCATTATGAAAACACTGTGGACATTTCACACTAATCAACCCTTTACTTATTCTTTCTCTCTATTATAGCACATCTTAATTTCATGCTTAAAAACTTTTCTTTATTTGAGGTTTCTTTGTAGCCACTCGTTCACTTGTCGAATACTGTCTTCAATTGTTCCATTATTATCAATAACGATATCCGCTTTTTTCTTTTTTTCTAAGAGCGGTATTTGTGAATTAATCCGATTGCTTGCATCAACTTCCGATAGTTCTTTATCTCGTTTTAGCAATCGCTCCTTCTGCGTCTCACTATCTACATAAACGACCATAACTTCATCTACTTCACTCTCATAGCTTTCTTCATAGAGTAGTGGAATGTCCAGGACAATTAAAGTTGGATTATCTTTCAAATAATTTTTTATTTCTTTCTTTATCTCAGCACGAATCCTGTATTGGACAATTTGATTCAGTTCTTTTCTCTTATCCGCAGATTCAAAGACTATTTGACCAAGCCGTTGCCGATTAATTTCACCGTTCGCTAGCAATACTTCGCATCCAAATACCTCAGCTATTTCAGCTACTGCTGGCTGCCCGGCACGCATGACTTTTCTAGCTAGTAAATCCGCATCCACCACTGGGATGTTTAGACTTTGTAAATAATTGCTAATCGTTGATTTTCCGCTCGCAATTCCACCTGTAAGCCCTAATATTTTAGTCATCAGCATGACCTGGCTCTATTTGACAGGTTGGACAAAAATGAGTACCACGTCCAGCTACTTTTATTTTTTCAATGGGTGTTCCGCAACGAGGACAGTCTTCACCTGTTTTTCCATAAACTTTCAAATAATCTTGATAGTTCCCGTTTTCACCAAAGGCATTTTCATAACTGCGAATGGTTGTCCCACCCTTTTTGACAGCCTTTGCTAAAATAGAAATGATTGCTTTATAAAGAAGCTCTTCCTCAGCCGCCGTTAATGAGTTAGCAGGACGACTTGGATGAATTTTGGCTTCATATAAGATTTCATCGGCATAGATATTTCCGATACCTACGACAATGTGCTGGTCTAACAAGACCCCTTTAATAGCTTTTGTCCGTCTCGTTAAAAACTCTTGCATCGCATCCAATTTAAACTCTTCTGCTACGGGTTCTGGCCCCAGTTTAGCTAAGGATTTGTGCTTGAACTCTTGCCCCTTAGGTACTAAGCTCATTCGACCAAATTTCCGCACATCTAAATAGCGCAACTCATCTCCACTCCCAAGATGAAAAACAACATGCGTATGTTTGCTATCAAATGGATCCACAACCTCATTTTTGGGATCCACTACTTGATATTTCCCCTCCATCCGCAAATGCGAAATCAACACATCATCTGTTAAATAAAAGAGAATGAATTTTCCTCGTCGCTTTATTTCTTCGATTATTTGGCCTTCCAATTGATTTTTAAACTCTTCAACTGCTGGCGACTCTATAATTCGTGGCCAGCGAACTTCGACTGTCTTTATTTTTTCACCAAGAATCATTTGGTTCAATCCTTGGACAACACTTTCTACTTCTGGTAACTCAGGCAATTTCTTTCAGCTCCATTCTCATCTCACCATGAAAAATTATAAATCGTACCAACTATCTCCTGAACCGCCATCCACTTTTAATGGAATTGATAATTCAATCGCTTCTTCCATCGTTTCAACAACAAGCTTTTCTAGTGCTGGGATTTCAGCAGCTGGTGCTTCAAAGACTAACTCATCATGAACTTGCAGGAGCATATTTGCTTCTAAGCCTTCTTCTTTTAATCTCTTAGCCACTTTGATCATCGCCACTTTAATAATATCAGCTGCGCTCCCTTGAATCGGCGTATTCATTGCTGTTCGTTCAGCAAATGAGCGAACATTAAAGTTTCTTGAATTAATATCCGGTAAATAGCGACGACGGTGGTAAATTGTTTCGACATAGCCCAACTCTTTTGCTTCACGAATAATATCATCAATATATTTTTGCACACCTGGGAATCGCTCAAAGTACGTATCAATGTATTCTTTTGCTTCAGCCCGACTAATGTCCAAGTTTTGTGAAAGTCCATAGTCACTAATTCCATAAATTACACCAAAGTTTACCGCCTTAGCATCGCGACGCATATTTGGTGTAACTTCACTTGTATCGGCCAAATCAAAAATACGAACGGCCGTTGTCGAGTGAACATCTTCGTCACCCCTAAATATCTCAAGTAGGTTTTCATCCTGTGAAATATGCGCTAAAATACGTAACTCAATTAGTGAGTAGTCTGCACTATACAGTTTCCATCCTTCTTCGCTTGGAACAAAGGCTTTTCGTACTTTCCGACCTTCTTCTAAACGAATTGGAATATTTTGTAAATTTGGATCGACTGAACTTAAGCGTCCTGTTCTCGCGACGGTTTGCTGGTAACGGGTGTGAACGAGGCCTGTTTCTGGATCAATCACCTTGAGTAAGCCATCTACATAAGTCGATTGTATTTTTGCAATCTGACGATAGCGTAAAATAAATTCGACAATTGGCGCTTCATCTTTTAATTTCTCTAACACGTCTTGTGCCGTTGAATAGCCGGTTTTTGTT
>CAYROB010000142.1:0-4129 GCA_964425775.1 uncultured Carnobacteriaceae bacterium | reverse complement strand
GTGGCTGAATAATTGGGACCAGGGCCATGTATGAATAGGCGGCGATCGCAATCGTCGGTAAGATATGTTCGGCTAGTTGTGATGCACCATAAATCGCTGTTGGTCCATCCGCTCCGCCGATGATTCCGACAGCTGCGGATTCATTCGGTGTCATCCCTAATGCTAAGGCACCAAAGAAGGCTGCAAAAATACCAAACTGAGCGGCTCCACCTAATAATAAGGTTTTCGGATTCGCAATTAACGGACCGAAGTCCGTCGACGCACCAAGGGATAAGAAAATCAATGGTGGATAAATCCCCAAGTTTACTCCTTGGTACAGGTAATAGAGTAAGCCCCCACTCTCCGTGGTTGACCCGATATCCATAATCCCTGTTAATGGCAAGTTCGCCAATAACATTCCAAATGCAATCGGGATAAGGAGGTAAGGCTCATACTCTTTTGCGACTGCTAGATATATTAATAACAGGGCTATCCCAATCACAATCGCATCTTTGAGTGATAAGTTATATAGTCCGGAACTCGTAATCAAATTACTTATTGTGTCTATCATTTACTTCCATTCCTCCTACAATACAAAAAGTACTTGGTCAGATTGAACACTATCGTTTGCATTGACCATAATCTCGCTAATTACCCCATCAGTTGGCGCAATAATTTCATTTTCCATTTTCATTGCTTCAAGAATCGCTAATACGTCCCCTTGCGCAACGGTTTGTCCTGGTGTTACTTGGACACTTAGAATCGTTCCAGGCATTGGTGCCTTGACTTCTGCGCCTGTACCGCCTGTTGCTGGTGCTGGGCTAGGTGTCGGTGCCGCCGCTGGCGCATTATTTGTTGCCATATCTGCATCTGCTGCTAATTCTTTGACCGCAACCCGGTATGTTTCCCCATTAATTTCAATTTCATAATTTTTCATGTTTGATATCCTCCAAATTAGTTAATTCTTTTTGCTTCGACTACTTCGAATTTTCGATTAGGTTCATCTTCCGATGCCAAGACTAAGGCCATCATTTCGGCTACAAATTTGTATTCTTCATTTACTTGTAATGGATCAGTGCTGACCGTTTGCTTAACCGGTGTTGGCGCTTCGACTACTTCGCTCTCACCAATAAACTTCGCGATGAGATCGATTAAGAAACCAATTGCTCCTAATACAATAAATACAAGCAACATCGAGACAACTGTTAAGATTAAGCCATCGACTAAACTAATTGCTTCCATTTAACCCCTCCTTGCATAACGTGCATTGATGCGAATCGGTTCAGCATCTTTAGGTTTTGGATTGTATTTCTCTTCCAAATACTTCTTGCCTGTTTGTGCAAACAAGGCATACGTTAAGACATCTTCATCATTTTTAGCTAAGTCGCCCAGTTCTGCTTTCAACTTGTCAAACTCTGGATCTAAGCGATCCGCTGGACGGTAGGTGATCACTTCTGCATCGTCTCCAATAATGGATTTTCTAAAGTCTTCATCAATTGGCACCGGTGGTTTCCCATAGTAGCCATGTAAATAATCTTTGATTTCATTCGGCACAATTTTATAGCGTTCCCCGGTTAAGATATTAAATACCGCTTGTGTTCCAACCATTTGACTCATTGGCGTAACTAATGGCGGGTAGCCCATATCTTTTCGGACACTCGGTACTTCATTCAATACATCATCGTACTTATCTAAGGCATTGGCTTCACGTAATTGACCATATAAGTTTGACAACATGCCACCTGGTACCTGATAAATTAACGCTTTTGGATCAGCAAACATCATCTTTGGATCCAGTGTGCCATTCTCTAAATATTTATCGCGAATATCTTTAAAGTAATCAGCAATTCGCTCGAGCGTCGGGATATCTAAGTTCGTATCAAAACCAAGCTCTTCTAGCACAATCGCAATTGATTCTGTTGCTGGCTGGCTCGTGCCTTCGGCTAATGGTGAGATCGCTGTATCAATAATATCTACACCGGCTTCAGCTGCGACTAAATAAGTCATGTGCGCAACACTACTTGTTGCATGCGAGTGTAGGTTTAATGGAACATTGATCACTGCCTTGATTGCTGGGATTAATTCCCGCGCAACGCTTGGCGTTAAGATTCCGGCCATGTCTTTGATACAGATTGAATCTGCACCCATTTCCACATACTCTTTGGCTAGATTGGTGTAATATTCAATTGTGTGTACTTCACTTGTTGTATAGGCAATCGCCATTTGTGCATGTGCCCCATATTTTTTAACGGCTTTGACTGACGCTTCTAAGTTTCGTGGATCATTCAAGGCATCGAAAATTCGGAAAATATCGATTCCACTTTCGGCTGCATTTTGAATAAATTTATCGACTAAGTCATCGGCATAATGGCGATAACCAATTAAGTTTTGCCCACGTAAAAGCATCATTAACTTGGTGTTTGGTGTACGTTTACGAATTTCGCGTAATCTTTCCCAAGGATCTTCATTCAAGAAACGAATGGCCGAGTCGTAAGTGGCTCCACCCCAACATTCTAAGGCGTAATAACCGGCTGCATCCATTTCTTCAATGATCGGCAGCATATCTGCTGTCGTCATCCGTGTCGCAAAGAGACTTTGATGTGCATCACGCAAAACGGTCTCATTTATACGTATTTTTGTCATAATTGTCTTGGTCCTCCTATAGATTTTTATTTTATCCGCTTTTGCTATTCTTAATTATCGCTGAAATCGCTTAACTTGTAAACGGTCAGTTCAGCTAGCGAACGTTTTGGCTATAAATTATTTAGGAGAGGATTGGATTCCTCTCCTAAATAAATATATTTAATCTAGTTCATTTTTATTTTATTATAGTAAGAATGAGAAGATAATTGAACCAATAATTAGGACAACAGCTCCACCTAAACGTGAAGATAATTGTGCATAAGCCATTAAGTCCATTCGGTCAGCGGCTCCAAGAACAGCTAAGTCTCCAGAACCACCTCGGTTTGCCATACATAATCCAGCTGTAACTGCTGAATCGATTGGATAAAATCCAACCAAGTATCCAACTCCTGCTGATCCGATAATTGCACCAAGTACAATTGCTGCAGCAATTACCACATTTTGGAAAGATAAGGCTGCCATTAACTCATTGATATCTAAATCGACCCCAACACCTACCATGATAATTAATACTAGATATTTTGAGAAGAATGTTTGTAGACGTCTCGCTCCTTCTCGTAAGTTTTTAGGAATAACGCCTGTCGCTGCTAAAATTACAACGAAGATAATCATATAAGCTAGTGTATGAATTTGTACACCAAAGATATCTGGTAAGATTAACTTGCTCATTAATAATCCAAACCCATATGACGCTAATCCAAGTACTAATCCACCAGAAACATCTGCTAAGTTTGCTTCATATACTTCATCTTCTGTATCAAAGTTTGCAGCTTCATTACGAATTATTGTTGATTTGTCTCCTGTTAACTTAGTGTATTTTTCACCCAGACCATTTAATAAAGATCCAGCCATAATTGCAAAAATATTTGCGATTGTCAGGATAATAATCGCGAATTGATAATACTCCTCAGCTGCATTACCAGTCACATCAGCATAAATCTGTGAAAGTGGTACTGCCCCTCCACCGTTACCTCCACCCATTACTGGTAGTACATAGTTTAAAATAATTTCTGATGGTCCTACCCCAAAAATTAAACCTGTAATCACACCAAGTAACATGGCACCTGCTAGTCCACCTAAAATCGCTGGAATATAACCGATAAAACTTTGAATCAATATTTTTCGGTCCAACGACAAAACACTACCGGCAATCAATACAATAATGAATAATGTTAAAAAGTTAACATCAGATGTAAATTCATCGATTGATGCAATATATATTTCTGGCAAAATATTAAAGTGAACTAGTAATGAGGTTCCCAAGAAGGCAGCTACAATTCCACCACCAACGTATTTATTCCAGATTGGTATTCTTTTTCCAATCTCATAGAGTGGAATACCAATCACAAACATAACAAGTAATGTATTTGGTAAGTCCGTTCCAAATGTTTCGGTAAAAATTCCTAAAAATCCAATCGCTAAGATTGCTAGCATGATGTACCATTGAATTCCAAATAGTTTTAACTCTTTTTTATCTGGCATATTATTCTCCCTTATAACTCTATTT
>CAYROB010000141.1:0-4263 GCA_964425775.1 uncultured Carnobacteriaceae bacterium | reverse complement strand
TCGTTAATTTCTAGAACTGTTGCTTCTTTTAAATCAGCAATAATTTTCTCTACATCTAATGCCATTTTAATATTCCTCCATTTTATAATGAATAATGGCTAACCATTATTCTGTTTTTTATTTTGATCAATTATTTGATCAATTATATTGCAAGTTTGTAATACGCATGTTGCAAACTAAGCTGCGTCTTCTTCTTTTTGCTCTGCAACTGCTTTGAATACCAATGCAGCGTTTCGAACTGGTGCTTGTAGTACTGAAAGTAGCATTGATAGTAATCCTTCGCGACTTGGAAGTTTTGCAACTTCTTCAATCGTTTCAACAGAAACTACTTTTCCTTCCATGTAGCCACCTTTTACCTCAAGAACTGGTGCTTTTTCAGCAAATTCTACCATAATCTTGGCTGGTGCTACAACTTCTTCCTCACTAAATGCAATAGCTGTTGGTCCTACAAATACCTCATCTAGACCTTCAATTCCTGCTGCATCTGCTGCTCGGCGTAATAGTGTGTTTTTAACAACTTGCATGTCTACTCCTGCTTCACGTAATTGCTTACGTAACTCAGTAGCTTCTGCAACTGTCAACCCACGATAATCTACAACCACGAAAGATGCTGCACTCTTAAATTTTTCTGCTAATACATCTACCGCTGCCTGTTTTTCTTTTATTAGTGTTTCACGACTCACTCACGTCACCCCCTGATACTGGTTAGTTTTCTCAAATAAAAAACTCCCTTGGTCACCATCGACTAAGGGAGTGTTAAATGCATATTCAACAAGGTTAAACAACCTTATAAAATTAACATCTTCCTCGGTATGAAATTAAGGCCTGAGCCACATACTGTCTTAGGTAATGTATAGAAATTATTTATTCAATTTTATCTTTCAAATCATATCAATTTTTTTTATAATATGCAAGTCTTTTTATGCTAAAATTGATTTTTCGTCAATTTTTACTCCAGGACCGAATGTACTTGCGATTGTGATAGCTTGTACATAGCTTCCTCCTGGAATACTTGCTGGACGCGCTTCGATAATTTCTTCATGAATTGCAGCAATGTTTTCTGCTAATGCTTTTTCATCAAAAGAAACTTTACCTACTAAAATGTGTAGGTTTGACTGTGGGTCAATACGGTAAGTAATCTGACCAGCTTTAATATTTTCAACAGCTTTTGCTACATCTGGTGTAACAGTTCCTGTTCTAGGGTTAGGCATAAGACCTTTTGGTCCTAATACTCGTCCTAAACGTCCTACTTGAGCCATCATGTCTGGTGATGCGACGACAACGTCAAAATCTAACCAGCCACCTTCAATTTTCTCAACTAGATCAGCATCTCCTACGAAATCTGCTCCTGCCGCTTTAGCAGCTTCTGCAGCTTCACCTTTAGCAAATACAACAACTGTTTCAGTTTTTCCTGAACCATTAGGTAGTACTAACGCACCACGTAACTGTTGGTCTGCATGTTTAGGGTTTACACCTAAACGGTATGCTATCTCAATACTTGCATCAAAGTTTGCATAATCAATTTCTTTTACTAAACTAACTGCTTCGCTTAAGTCGTATTCTTTCTCACGATCTACTTGCTCTAATGCAGCTAGATACTTTTTACTTCTTTTCTTGTCTGCCACGATTAATCCTCCTTATGTGGTATTAACGGAATGTCCTCCCACTGAATAACGTAAAATTTTACGTCCTAGTTACATAAACTTGTTCAGAATGTTAATTACAAGCGGTTGCTCATAATTATCCTTCTACTGTGATTCCCATGCTTCGAGCTGTTCCTTCAACGATACGCATTGCTGCTTCAATATCAGCTGCGTTTAAGTCTGGTAATTTTGTTTCTGCAATTTCTTTGACTTGTTCGCTAGTAACAGTTCCTACTTTTTTAACATGTGGTTCTCCTGAACCTAAATCAATTCCAGCTGCTTGTTTCAATAAGATTGAAGCAGGCGGTGTTTTAGTTTCAAAAGTAAATGAACGGTCTTCATAAACTGTAATTACTACAGGTATGATTGTTCCTTGTTGATCAGCTGTACGAGCGTTGAACTCTTTAGTAAAGCCTGAAATATTAATTCCGGCTTGTCCTAATGCTGGACCAACTGGTGGTGCTGGTGTTGCTGCTCCTCCAGGAATTTGCAATTTTACAACATCAATAACTTTTTTCGCCACGAGACTTACCTCCTTGTTTTGTCCGTGAGTGGTTAAATGGGGATATATATTTTCCCCTCCCACCTATAAATCTATACAATGGGCGACAAATACCCAATGATGTACCGAATAATAGTAGCATTTCTTAGTCAAAATAGCAAGAAGAAACATTGATTTATTAATCTTACTCACTTTAATGGCTAAAAAAAGGCTAGAATAACTTAGTCTGTTACAATTTCTTTCACTTCAAAGTAGTCTAAAACGGCATCTGTCTCGCGTCCAAACATTTCAACTGAAACAGTTACCTTTCCTTTATCTTCATCGAATCCTTCGACGACACCTTCCATTCCAGCAAATGCACCTGACATAATCTCAACGACATCGCCTTCTTGTAAACTAATTTCTACTTTACGTGGGTTGACACCCATGCCGCGGTATACTTCGTCTACTTCTTCTGGCAGCATTGGTGACGGCTTACTTCCCGCACCATGCGAACCAACGAAACCTGTTACTCCAGGAGTGTTTCGCACAATATACCATGCCTCATCAGACATAATCATTTCCACTAAAACATATCCTGGGAAAGTTTTTTGCATTGTAGGAACCATTTTCCCATCTTTTTCTTCATAAACCTCTTGTTCTGGAACTAAGATTTCAAAAATGTTTTCTTCCATTCCCATACTCTTCATACGAGAAGATAAGTTTTCTTGTACTTTCTTTTCATAGCCTGAATAAGTGTGTAACACATACCAATTCTTCTCTTCATACATTCGATCTAAAATACTCATTTTCTAACTTCACCTCTTATAATTTTTTTCTCTTTTAGTTATATTTTTATATTTTTTTCAAATTAAAAAACCTTCCTCGACATCCAATGATGACCCAGAAGGTTTCCAATACTCATTTATTTTAACACGATTCATTAGTATATGCTAGTGCTTTCTAGTTTAAATAGATGCCAGTAGCCAAACAATAACAGTATCTGCCATGAAGAAAAACAGAGCAAACATAATTATAATTGTAAAAACAGCACTTGTATTTTTACGCATTTCTTTTGCTGATGGCCAACTTGTTTCCTGCATTTCATGTTTTACTTCTTTATAAAAATTACTTACTTTACTCATCTTGATTTGCCAAGCCCCTTTCAAGAAATTATTCTCTTTCTTAATTAAAAATTAAGCATAATTAAATTCGCTAAATTTATTTTGTTTCTTTGTGTAACGTATGTTTCCCACAATATTTACAGAACTTCTTTATTTCTAATCGTTCTGTTCGAGCTTTGTTGCCAGAATCCAGGGTGTAATTCCGAGATCCACAAACCGAGCACGCAAGTGCAGTCTTATTTCTTTTCATTTATGGTCCCCTTCTCTTATAGTTTTTATTCTAACGTACTTTACCACCAATTCAGGCTCACTGTCAATGTTTTTCCTGCTATTTCATATTATTCCTAGTTAACCTTATTTATTATTGGTAAATTCCAATCAATTTCTTTTTGCCCAGATTTAATTAACAGTTGATTTGTTTTTGAAAATGGTTTCGAATCGAAAAAGCCACGGTAAGCAGATAACGGACTTGGATGGGCTGATGTCAGGACGTAGTGTTTTTCTTCATCAATTAATGCGCGCTTCTTTCTAGCCTCGGCTCCCCATAAAATAAAGACAATTGGCTTTTCCTTTGTATTCAATGAAGAAATCACAGTATCTGTTAGTTCTTCCCAGCCTTTCTTGCGGTGCGATCCCGCCTGTCCTTCCCGAACAGTCATAACTGTATTTATTAAAAACACACCTTCTTCTGCCCATTTCTTCAAATAGCCATGTTCTACTGCTGGGATACCAAGATCACTCTCTAATTCTTTATAAATATTACGAAGTGATGGGGGTATTTTAGTCGTTGGTAGGACAGAAAAACTCAGTCCATGCGCTTGGTTTTTCCCATGGTAGGGGTCTTGCCCCAATATAACTACCTTAACGTCCTGAAAGTCTGTCCATTGAAATGCAGTCCATAAGTCCTTATATTTCGGGAAAATCGTTTGTTCCTCATACTCTTTCTTGATAAAACTGCTCAATGTCTTATAACTCTCCGTTTGTACTGCTCCTTCAAGAATTTCTTGCCAATTAT
>CAYROB010000140.1:0-4271 GCA_964425775.1 uncultured Carnobacteriaceae bacterium | reverse complement strand
TATAACATGGTAGGTGTTTTTTTGCGATTTTTTTAGTGTTTCTTTTCAAATAAAAAAGCTTGTCAGCAAACTTTATTTTCTTTGTATTCGAGTACATGTCTAAAAATATGATAAATAAGAGGACTAAACCAATGATATTATTTTCAGAATAGTTAAATTTGTTAACTGCAATCATTCCTCACAATGGTATCTAAAAACATAAAAATATTCTTTAATGACATATTTTTGTATAAGCGTATTATAACTAATAAACAGTAAATATACCAAAGATTACCGAAACTCAAAAAAAGCTGAACCCAAAGTAGGTTTCAGCTTCTTAAGATTATTTATTTTGTTTTAATTTTTTAACAGTCTTCGCATCCGGTGTGACAAAGAGTGTTTGCTGATTATCATAAATTACATAGCCTGGCTTTGCTCCATTTGGCTTATGCACATGTTTAATTTGCGTATAATCTACTGGAACAGAAGAGGACATGCGGTATTTGCTATAATAAGCAGCTAACATCGCAGCTTCTACTAAAGTTTTTTCACTTGGATTATCATTACGAATCACCACATGAGAACCTGGAATGTCTTTTGTATGCAACCAGTAATCTGATTTATTTGCTGTTCGCATCGTCAGTTGGTCATTTTGTTTATTATTTTTACCAACTAAGATTAAATCACCATCAGTTGAATAATATTGTTCAGGCTTACTCTCTTTACGTTTTCTTCTTTTCGTTCTTTTTTGCTTTCTTAGATAGCCTTCATCCCTTAACTCATCGCGTATATCCTCAATATCATCACTCGAAGCAATTTCTAATTGAGCTAATACCGAATCAATGTAATCAACTTCTTGTTTCGCTAAAGGAATTTGTTGGGCTAAATGTTTTTTACGACTGTTTAATCTTTGGTATTGTCTGAAAAAGTCTTGTGCATTTTGGGCTGGACTTTTTTGAGGATCCAATTCAATCGTTATTAATTCGTTAGCTTCATAAAAGTTTTCAAGTTCTATCTCTTCCATCCCTTGTTCAACTTGATGCATATACGCTGTCAATACTTCGCCTTTGACTTTGTAGCTATCTGCTTGTTCAGCTTGTTTTCTTTCACGTCTCAATTTCTTCAGTTTGTTTACATTTTTCTTACGTTCACTTCGGAGTAATTGAGAAAGATCATTCGTTTGCTGATGTACACGATCCCGTTCAGCTTTATTTTCATAAAACTCATCTAATAGATCAGCTAATGAGTCAAAGTATTCTTTTTCCCCTTCAATTGAAGAATAGTCGAGAGCAGTGAAAGAGGAACGATTCCCATCCAGTGTCAGCGTAGGCTTCAATTCGTTATCTTTATACGGTTGTAAAAACTGCTGGAAGATTTCCGTTTGACTTTCATCGGGATTCTCTTCAATGCGTTCAACCAATTCAAGAGCAGAATCTCGTCCAAATCCTTGGAATTGACTTTGAATCGAGCGTATCTTATCTTGCGTCGTTTCTCCGATAATCTCTACATCCCCTAAATATTCAAAGGGATTCACACTATCTTGTGGAGGCGACTCACGATATTCAGCACCAGGAAGTAGCGTACGATAGGTATTCATGGATGGAGGAATATGACGAATTGCTTCATAAACTTTATTCTCATCTTTGTTGACAAGTAAAATGTTACTGTGTCTACCCATTATCTCCGCAATGAGATGAAAGTTTTGTTCATCACCTAATTCATCCCGTCCAGTAAAGACAAGCTCAATGACTCGGTCATTTTTTCTTTGGACAATATCAATTAAAATAGAGCCCTCAATATACTTGCGTAAAACCATACAGTATTGAGGAGCTTGTTGTGGGTTGTTGAACGCTAAATCGGTTAGTTGCACTCTTGCATACTGCGGATTAGCGGATAGTAATAACTGGTGGTTCTTCCGGTTTGCGCGAATACGTAAGAGTAATTCATTTGGATAAGGCTGGTGCACTTTTGAGACTCGACCAGACAATAAGTTATCCTTTAGTTCTTCGACAATTGCATGTGTAAATAATCCATCATAAGACATAACATCACCTTCTATAATCTGTCTTTCTAAGTATAACATGGATAGTACTAAAAATAAGAAGACTTAGCTTTTTTCTTTTCTTCGTACATGAGATGATCAGTGTGCGTAATAAACTCATCAGCTCCCATACTTAAGTCAGGATTGTAAATGTCATAACCCAAGCTAACATTAATATCATAGGGAGTAACATTTGATTGATTAAAGTCTTTGAATTTTTTACGCAGTCTGTTGATTAATTTAGTTTTAGATTTCTTGTTTTTAATTTTTGCAACAACGACAAATTCATCACCCGCATACCGTGAGATGAAGTCATCGGCTCTAAATGCAGTATTTAATAAGTTTGCTGTATGTATCAAGGCATTGTCACCTTCAATGTGTCCATATGTATCGTTAATTTTTTTAAAGTCATTAATATCCATCATAATCAATAGAATTTTATTATCCACATCTAAGCTTCTAATAGAGTTTTCTAAATGAATGTCAAGTTGTCTTCTGTTATAGAGACCAGTTAGATAATCTTCATATATTTTACTGTTTTGAATATTCATATAGATAATGAGAGCTGAAAGTGATAAACCTAATAAAATAAATGAGTTACTTGTATCAATTATTTGTAATATCCCAGAAATTGCCGGAGCAATACCAAAGCTGAGTAGAGAATAGAAATCCCGCTTTCTTATATAGCTTCTTCTCCTTACGATTTGAATGTAGCCAATTAGAGAGTATAAATAATACAATGATGCATTTACAAAAAAAAGGCTACCACGTTGATAAATATTACTTTCATCGATATAAAAAATACCCAGATTAAATATGCTAAGGCCAATTAGTAAAATACTAATTACAGCTGGGATAGCAAGATATGGGAAGATATTTTTTGATCGCTCAATACTTTTGTGGATATAAAAATCAACATACATCGACCAGGAAATGTAAGGAATTAAGTTGACGATAAAATAGATGATAGTTAAAAACAGATGGATTTCTCTAAGTAAATAGCCCTCTAAACCATTGATAAATGCTAAAAGGATGTCTAAAATAATTAAAATACCGATAGATGAGATAATGGAGATAAATAATTTTTGATCAAATTTCATTCTTTTATTGTCTGACTTCATATTTAGAAAAATAATGAATATGATAATAAATGCAATGAGATTATTTTGTGAATATGAAAATTTGGTAAGAATTTTAATCACCTACTATTATGTATTTTGTTCTTCAATTAAACTAGGCTAACAAGGGTAATAGTGACTAGGTTTCTAGTATATCAAATAATTTAGATGGAGGAAAGATCCACCTAATATTTCTTTGGTTGTCTAAGAGATTGTGATATAGTTGAGGCATACAAATAAAAGCTAAAAACGATTAAATTACAAGGAGTGGGGTCAAGATGGCACAAAAAGTTGATTTAAAAGATATGTTGGAAAAAATTGCTCTTTTTAATAAACAATTTATGCGAATAGAACAAGAAATACTAAACACTCACAACATAAATGGATCTGCAGTTAATTTAATTTCGATTATTGGTGATGAACGAATGACTTTAAAAGAAATCACAGAAGTGAGTGAATTAGATAAATCAACCATTTCAAGACAAATAAATGTACTTGTTAAAGACGAACTCGTTTTAAGGGAAACCGGTGAAGATAAGCGTTATTCTTTCTTTGAATTGTCAGAAAGTGCTAAAATGATTTATAATGATTTTCTATCCAGCTTCACTGAATATCTGGAGGAAGCGCTGAGTGCTTGGTCAGAAGAAGAAAAACATATGTTTTCTGTTATGGTCGGTCGAGCAAATTACAGTTTAGCAACGGCATTAATCAAAACAGACTAATTATCGAATGTTTTAGAAAGAGGTTGAATAAAATGGCTGAAAATGAATCAAGAAACGAAAAAAAAGAAGAAGAAAAAAATATGCGTGTTAAAAAGAAAAGTAGCTTGAGCAAGGTGTACTATTGGATTATTGGTATTTTGTTTTTAATCTTATTTTTACTTGTTATTTATATTTTTGTAAACAGTGGAGATAAAGTAAATTTAGGTAGTGAAGAAGACACGAGTTCAATTGTACAAGGAAATGATGCAGAGGTTGAAGAAGAGTCAACCTCAGAACAGTCAAATCAAACTGAAGAAGCAGAAGAATCCGAAGAAGTAAAAGAGGATTCAGAAGAAACAGAAACTATAGCTGAAGAATCAGAAGAAGAACCAGAAGAACCAGAAGAACCAGAAGAAACAGTCGAAAGTGAAA
>CAYROB010000139.1:3295-4298 GCA_964425775.1 uncultured Carnobacteriaceae bacterium | reverse complement strand
AACCAATCACTTTCATTCCAGCAGCTAATTCCTGCTTAATGATTTCAAAAGCTTTTTTACCTCCGGCATTCTTATCTTCCACCACAACAACCTTAATATTATCCTTCAATGACATGTACGTTTCCTCCCAATATTGTTTGTTTTACTGCAAAGGCATCATCTAAAATGACGATATCTGCATCTTTTCCTTTAACCAATGTTCCTTTGTTTTCTAAGCCAAACTCACGCGCTTGATTGACTGAACTCATTTTGACTGCTTCTTCTATCGTACAACCCGAGAATTCAATCATATTTTTAAAGGCATCATTAAATGTTAACACGGATCCAGCTAATGCGCCACTTTCTAAACGTGCCTGTTTATTTTCGACAAATACTTTTTGCCCGCCTAATTCACTTTCACCTTCAGGAGCACCTTTTGCGCGCATCGCATCGGTAATTAGTACGATGTTGTCCGCACCACGTGCTTTATAAGCGAGTTTAACCATATCGCGCTGGATATGGAAACCATCCACAATCATTTCAGCAAAGACACCTTCGTCTAACAAGCCAAAACCAGCTACACCAATTTCACGGTGGTGCAAACCTAATTGTCCATTAAATAAGTGCGTCACGTGGCTGACCGCTGAATTGGTTAGCTCAGCATACTTGGCGCCTGAATGACCGACCGATAAAATAATATCATTTTCTTGACAATATTTTTCAAAGGCACTGACATCGCCCATTTCTGGAGCATAAGTCACTAAACGAATATTTCCACCACTGAGATCATTCCATTTTTTCATTGTCGCGGCATCCGCTGCACGCATAAACTCTTCCGGTTGTGCCCCTTTATGAGCGGGTGAAACAAAAGGTCCTTCCAAGTGAATGCCCTGAATCATTGGATTCATTTCTTTGGCGACTTTTATAGCTGCTAGTGCTCGCTCAATGTTCTCATCTGATTGAGTCATTGTTGTCGGGAAATAACTGGTAATCCCTTCGCGTAGCATTTTCGTAGCCATTTCAC
>CAYROB010000139.1:0-3285 GCA_964425775.1 uncultured Carnobacteriaceae bacterium | reverse complement strand
TCACTAATCAGTTTGGGATCAGCGTCCATTGTGTCTGAGCCATAGCCTCCATGACTATGGATATCAATAAAACCTGGGACAACCTTTTTGCCTGCTGCATCAATGACTTCTTCATTGTTCTCTGCTTGGTATTCAGCCATAGAACCAACAGCTAGAACTTCAGAAGCGAACCGAATAAAACCAGAATCAATAATTTCTTCCCCTGTATAAACTTCAGCATTTATAATTACTTTGCTCATTTGTTCATCATCCTTCTTTTTTGCAAGCCCTCTATTTTTTCCAATACGTACTAAATAGAGTGATTGGTAAATGTCGTTTGTGTTGCGAGTTTAAATAAAGTTGTTCAATTCTTGTTTTCGCTTCTGCTGCAACTTGCTTTCCTTCTAGATAATCATCAATTGCTTCGTAACCTACGCCCAACTCTACTTCATCTGGAAGTGCTGGTTGATTATCTTGTAAATCAGCTGTCGGCACTTTTTCATAAAAATGAGCAGGCGAATGCATGGCTTCCAACATTTGTGCCCCTTGTCGTTTGTTTAATCGATACAAGGGCATCATGTCAGCTGCTCCATCACCAAATTTCGTATAGAAGCCGGTAACTGATTCGGCAGCATGATCTGAACCTAAGACAACCCCCGCATACTCACCAGCGATCGCATATTGAATAATCATCCGCTGGCGTGCTTTCATATTCCCTTTGTTGAAATCAGAGACTGAAATTCCTTGTGCTTCTATTTCTTTCACAGCTGCATCAACGGACTCCTGAATATTCACTGTATACTCTTGGTCGGGTTGAATCCAAGCAATGACCGCATCGACATCGGCTTCGTCTTGTTGCTGGCCATAAGGTAAACGCACAGCAATAAATTGATAAGATTCATCCTGCGTTTCTTCGCGCATTTCTTGAACAGCCATTTGCGCTAACTTCCCGAGCAAAGTTGAATCTTGCCCGCCGGATATACCTAAGACCAATGATTTTAAAAAGGGGTGAGCAATTAAATAGTCCTTCATCAAATCGATGGTCTTTTGAATCTCCTGTTTCGGATCAATTACAGGCAAAACACCCATTTCCTTGATTATTTTTCTTTGCAAATTAGTCAAAAATTTCTCTCCCCTTCTCTAAATGTGTGTCCTTTTATTCCATTTCACGGAAATAATTAATTGTATCAATTTTCAAATCATACAATTTTTGTGATAAATCCACTGGATACTTCTGAGGATTTAACAGACGACGATGTTCTTCATATTGTTGATCAAGTTTATCTTTTGAGTAATCACGAATTTCATCCAAACTTGGTTCTTTATAGACTTTTTCACCATCGACAAATATATCTATCAACAATGGACGAGCAATAAAATCTTTCACCGTTTTATTGATATATGTGTACTGTGGATGGAACATAAATAACTCGTCTTCTAAGTCTGGTCGTTCATCTGCTAAAGTGATCATATCCCCTTCAGGTTTTGTATCATTTTTAGAACGTATGCGCCAAACTTGTTTCTTGCCAGGTGTTGTCACCTTCTCAATGTTGGATGTTAGTTTCAATGTTGGCTGCAGTTCACCTGTTTCATCTTCAATTGAGACAATTTTATAAACGGCACCTAATGCTGGTTGATCAAAGGCTGTAATGAGTTTTGTCCCAACACCCCAAACATCAATTTTAGCGCCTTGCATTTTTAAACTGGTAATTGTTTCCGCATCCAAATTATTTGACGCAAAGATTTTTGCATTCGGATAACCAGCTTTATCTAATAATTCACGGACACGTTTGGATTGATACGATAAATCTCCAGAATCTAAACGGACCCCTACAAAATTAATTTTATCGCCAAATTCATCCGCTACTTTAATCGCGTTCGGGACACCGACTTGGATGGAATCATAGGTATCTACTAAAAACACACAGTCCTTATGTGTTTCGGCATACGCTTTGAACGCTTTGTATTCATCGCGGTAAGCTTGGACTAGTGAATGGGCATGCGTTCCTGATGCTGGAATACCAAACATTTTCGAAGCACGCGTGTTACTTGTGGATTCTACTCCAGAAATATAAGCCGCACGTGCACCCCAAATTGAAGCATCCATCTCTTGTGCTCGACGGGCTCCAAACTCCATGACCGTGTCCCCTTGGGCGGCTGTTTTTACTTTAGATGCTTTGGTTGCGATCAAGGTTTGAAAGTTCACTACATTTAAGAGGGCGGTTTCAATTAGCTGACAGTCAAAGATTGGTCCCTCTACTTGAATCAATGGTTCGTCCGCATAGGCTACTTCTCCCTCACGCATCGCACGAATCGTTCCTCTAAATTTCCAATTTTTTAAAAATGTCAGATAATCTTCTTCATAGCCAATTTCATTTCTTAAGTAATCGATATCTGATTCAGAAAATTTTAGGTTTTCAATATAATCAATTACTCGCTCTAGTCCAGCAAAAATCGTATAGCCCATCCCAAATGGATTCGAACGATAATACACTTCGTAAACGGCCTGCTTATCTGCATTCCCTTTTTTCCAATATGTATAGCCCATATTTAGCTCATACAAATCAGTGTGTAATGCCAAACTGTCATCTTTATATCTCATCATCTTGCTCCCTACTTTTTAATAATTACTCTATTCACATTGATAATTATACCATGCAAAAATTGAAATAGACGAACAAATCATTTACGCAAACAACTGAATGATTGGATGTCCTTCTTCTGTATAGGTATATTTTCTTGCTTTCTGAATGGAATTCATCGCCATCATAATTCGATCTCTGTACGGCTCTGCCAGTTCATCAAAGACAAAGGTTTCATCGTCTAATTGATGCTTGTTTCGAAGCGCTTCAATTTCTCCAGCTGTTTTTACACGATAAGATGTTGTTGGAAGTTTCTCAGTCGCTTTACGTTTTTCGATTCGATAAAAATAATTTGGATCGCCATATAATACTTCTAAGGCACCTGTATTGGTCCGGATTTCTTCAACATCTGTATAGTTCTCACCATGGATTTCCCACCAAGCTTTTATCGCTCTTAGTGCGTCGTCTTCTGTTTTAAAACTTCCATGTTCCTTCTTTACATCCGCTCGTCGATTTACCCAATAATTCGTGTATACTGTTTTTTCCATTCATTAAACACTCCTTATATCGTATTTTTTTATGTCCTCTTTAGTATACTCTTTTTTGTGATTAAAGTACATTTTAAGCTTGCAAACCAGCTTTCACACGCTAAAAATTATTCTTCTTTATCTAAATCTGCATCAATCGCAATGACAATACCTAAAACTAATTCAACATATTCTTC
>CAYROB010000138.1:0-4315 GCA_964425775.1 uncultured Carnobacteriaceae bacterium | reverse complement strand
TATCCGCAAAGCCAACCATAATCGTTTGTGATGCTTCAACTGCGTAAGGTACTTGTAAAAGTTTTAAGAGAGGAATAAATGGAACTCCTAGCCAGGCAAAGATTGGTGTGTACTCAGCGATAATTAATGAAATTGTTCCAAAGGCCATAATAACTGGTAAAACACCAAACCATAAATCAGTCACTGTTTTGAAGCCATTTCGTAAGAAGTCAGCTAATGTCAAATGTTCATTGGCTTTCTTAATGGCTAACTCGGATGCCCATTCAAATTTTGTATAGCCTTTTGGAATGCTCTCACCAATATCTGCCTTTACTCCTCCGTAATATTCATTTCTTTTTCGAGAGAGTGGCGGCAATTTTGGAACAATAATCGCTGCAACAACAGCAGAGGCTAAAATAGTTAGGTAATAAGGTCCAAAGTATTCAACTAAATCTACTTGTTTCAAAACAACTAAGGAGAAAGTAATTGAGACAGCTGAAAAAGTTGTGGCAATTACTGCCGCTTCACGCTCAGTATAAAAACCTTCCTTATACTGTTTGTTTGTCAAGCTAACACCAATCGTTCCATCACCAACCCAAGAGGCAACCGCATCAACTGATGAGCGCCCAGGTAAGCCGAAAAGTGGTCGCATGACAGGTGTAAGAAGGACACCGACAAATTCTAACATCCCAAAATCCGTTAAAAAGGGTAAGAGTAGACCAGCAAATAAAAAGATTGAAAATAAGCCGAGAATTAAATCATTTAAGACCAATCCTCCAGTATCGCTTGACCAAATCCATTCGGGTCCGATTTCAAAGAATACAGAGAATGCGAGTATGAAACCGAGGACTCGGATTAAAGCCCAAAAGAAATCGGCACTTGCAGTCTCTTTTAAAAATGAATTCTTTTCAATCCATTTTGGTTTTTTAAATTTATAAAGAACAGTTAACCCTGCCGTAAATGTAATAAAGAGTAAGATAATTAGTGGGAGGGCTTTACTTAATAGGTTTGTAAAAGTTGATGCAAGTAACGCAACAACAATGGTTGTTTCACCTTTGTATTGAAAGGGAAACATCAGCATTAGTACACCGAACGCTGAAGGAATGATAAACTTTAAATAGTCACTAATTGAATATTTTTTCTTTGTTCTTTCTTCCGAACGAATATTTTCTTTCATTATAACCTGACCTTTACTAAGATTTTTTAATAAAATTATATTTACAAGAATAGATGACTCCAAAAGAAAAGAGTCCAACTCCACAATCTTACATTAAATAAAGAATAGATTCCATTGAATTCTCTAGATTGATTAGGAAATTACTTTTTTTCTTAGTAAAATGAGGATGTATTTTAGCTGTAGGAGGTTAATTATGGAAGATAAGAATAAAAGACGTTTCTTTATTACAGGGCAGTTTAATGAATATTATCACACAGAGAGTGTTGACAGTATGACTTATGCTGACACTTTTGATTTAGGTACGAGTACCATTCAAGATATATACGATCGATATGATGAATTGCTTGAGCAAGACACATCTGTCAGCCGGAACTTTCTCGGCTATGCTGCGGATCTTAAGGGAGTAATTGATGAGGCATTACCTATTTACGAGTATGTGATTGATGCACCAGAAACAACACAGAAAATGCACGGTGATGCAGGTGAAACAGATTTGTTCAAAGCGCCAACTATTTTAATCACAACGGGTGTTCACGGAAATGAAAAGGCAGCAGTCTACGGTGTTTATGAGTTTTGCAAACAACTTATACATAACCCACAAAACAGCCAAGGGTTAAACGATTTAAAATGCAATTTTACCTTTCATATTATTCCAATTGCGAACCCTGGAGGATATAATATGCAGTATCGAAATAATCTCTCTGAAGTGGATTTGAATCGTAACTTTACAAATGGCTGGAATGAGCTAGAACATCAATCTAAAGGTAGCGCGCCACATTCTGAAGCTGAAACAAAAATCTTAATGAAATGGTTAGAAAAACATCAAGATGCATTTGCTTATATAGATTATCATAACTTTACGCGAATTGGCGAAAGCATTGGAATGCCAGAAAGAAAGCGTGAAATGACCTCTTATCACTTAAGTCCAAATCCGGAGTTAGATCAAATGTATAGTTCCTTGATTCGACGTTTATCTCACTCGTGGAAAGATACCTATCTTAAGAACTTTTCGAATTTAGGAAATATCGCATTTGGTTTTATCTACAGTGATAAAGGGCGGCAGATCCCCTCGACGATTTCTGAGGCTTATTATACTTATGGGATTGAACTGGTAGCTATACCAGAAATTACGTACAATGATCCAGTCACGCCTGAAGTTTTAAATACAAAAATAGTCATGGAACTCAGTAGTGAGTTTTTCATTAATTATCTATTGACGCTTGTTGATAGCTTCAAAGATAGATAAGAAAAAATGCACTTACTCCTTTCGTAAAAGGGCAGGTAAGTGCATTTTTTTCAATATAAATATTGAAAATAGTGCAATAGAAAACTACTTAATAATCAATACATTTGTTTCAGTGTGATGTAATATTTTGTTTGATACACTTCCTAGGAAAGTTCTTGAGAAAACACCTTGACCTCTGCTTCCCATGATTAGCAAATCATACTCACCAAATTCAAGTTCTTCAAGTATTTCATCCGCTGGACTACCATTTCTGATTGTCGTCAACACTTCATCTTCGAAATCATCAAAGAATAGCAACGCTTCATCTATAATTGCCTGTCCTGCCTCTTCACGAGTAACATTATCATCGGTTTTGGTGGACTTTAGATTAACAGAATGCAAGCCAAATGATTGGTCTAATACAGTGAGTATTGTGATTTCCGCGCCAAATTTTTCACCTTGTTTTCTAGCTTCAATAAGAGCTCTCTCTGAGTTATCTGATCCATCAACAGCAACTAATATTCTTTTCTTTTCTGACATGAGTATTCTCCATTCTATACTGGGAAATAACGCTGGGTTTAATTTACATTTACTTAACAATCAATATATTTGTTTCTGTATGATTTAAAACTTTATTCGAGACACTACCTAAAAAAGATCTTGAAAAAACACCTAGACCTCGACTACCCATAATGATTAAATCATATTCTTCTTCCTCGGCTTCTCGAAGGATTTCATCCGCTGGATTACCTCGTCTAAGCTTGGCTTCAACAATGCCATCCCCTTTAAAATCATCAAATACTTGTAAAGACTCTTTTAAAAGAAATTTACTTGCATTCTCGAGTACCTTGTTGTCTTCAGGAGTAGGTGGTTTTAAGTAACTATAATGTCCTGGAACCATTGGTTTTACTACACTGAGGATCATAACATCTCCACCAAAAACTTCACCATATTCCTTTGCCTCTATCAGAGCTCTCTTTGAGTTTTCTGATCCATCAACCGCAACTAAGATTTTTTTCATTTCCATAATTTTACCCCCTTGAATTATTTTCATCAATCAATTAATTAATGTAATTTGAATAACGCTTACACAACCTATTATAACTTGAATCCTAAGGTATATCAAAACATACCTTTTTTAGTTGGTCTAATAATCAATCATATTTTCAATAGCTGTTTCATAAGCTGTTTCATACTCATATCATATGACACCACCTTTGATTTGCCTTACAATAATAGAAAAGGGAGCTGATCGCATGACACATAAACATGGAGTAGTAATTGTTGGAGGATCAATCGCTGGTTATAATGTTGCACAACGACTTCGAAAAGAAGGCTATGAAGAGAGTATCACGATGATTGAAGAAAAAGGGGCACTTCCTTATGATCGTTCAAAATTATCGAAAGATTGGATGGGGGATACTGATAAAATCGAGCCACCTTTATTTCAAGGCGAACAGTATTTTAAAGAGCAGGAAATCAATGTCCAATTAAATACGCAAGTGACAGAGATAGTTCCTGAAGAAAAAATAGTTATAACAAATGAAAAACAAAAGATACCTTATGACACGTTAGTTATTGCGACAGGATCATCTTTAAGAAAACTGGACGTACCTGGAGCTGATGCTGATGGAGTCTTTTATTTAAGAGATTATGAAGATGCATTAGAAATTAAAGAATGGACGAAAGAAGTAAAAAATCTTGCGATTGTTGGTGCTGGATTTATCGGTTTAGAAATGGCAGCTACTTTTTCACAATTAGGATTAAATGTTACGGTGATAGAATTTAGTGATTACCCGTTAGGTAGAATACTCGGACAAGAGGCATCTGAATATTTTATGAAAATGCATGAGAATCATGGTGTGAAGTTTATTACTGGAGCAGGAGCAGATGCTTTTAAAACTGATAATGATGGGAAGGTAACAGCTGTAGTG
>CAYROB010000137.1:295-4318 GCA_964425775.1 uncultured Carnobacteriaceae bacterium | reverse complement strand
ATTACTTTTGAGGAGTTCATGGAAGACCATCTCCTGGATGAAATGAAAGTACTGAATGACCGTTTAATTCAAACAGGCCGATAAGTTAACTAGTTAAGAGGGGGAAAGACAATGGAGAATCGATACTTAACCAAGTCATTGTTTCAATTAGCGATGGAATGTCCAGAAAAATTGTACTATATCGGAAAGGACGAGTATGTAAACAAGCAATTGGCAGATCCTTTTCTGCAGGCACTCGCAGAAGGGGGCTTTCAAGTAGGGGAGCTCGCAAAACTCTATTACCCAGGGGGGTACGATATCGGGACCCTGGACTCTGAAGAAGCATTAGAAAGAACGGATGAACTACTCAAAGAAGAAAACTGCATCATCTATGAAGCAGCCATCAAGTATGCAAACCTGTTTGTCCGAGTAGACATCTTAAAAAAGATAGGCAATATGATTCAACTCATTGAAGTAAAGTCGACCTCTACTGATGGGACAGCGGATGCGGAATTTATGACCAAGGGTGGGAACATTTCTGCTGATTGGACTGCTTACATAAATGATATTGCCTTTCAAAAGTATGTTGCTGATCAAGCTATGCCTGATTATCACGTGATCCCTTATCTGATGCTTGTAGACAAGAATGCGGTCGCACCAACGGATGGCCTCAATCAAAAATTTAAAATCGAAAGAAGTCAAAGTGGGCGAAAATACGCCGTTGTTGCTGAAGAGATTACGGAAGAGGATCTATCAGAAGAGTTACTCATCGCAATCAATACAGAAGAAACCTGTGCCATTGTGTATGAAGCAGACTACGAATATCTAGGTGAACCTGTCAGTTTCAGTGAGCTGGTCCATAAATTTGCTGATCAATACCAACACGATCGGCCAATCGTAGCTCCAATTAGTCCGGCCTGTAAAAACTATGAATTCAAAGCGAGTAAAGAAGAACGAGAAGCCGGTTTGAAAAGTGGTTTTCACGAACGTTGGAAGCGCGAGTTGGGTTGGGAGGATGCTGACTTTGAAGAAGACATAATTTTTGACATATGGGACTTTAGAAAAATACCGACTTATCTGCGTGATCGAATTATTAAGTTCTCTCAATTAACAAAAGAAGACATTGACCCTCAAGCGGATGATAAGCCCGGTCTATCTCGCACCGAAAGACAGTGGCTCCAAGTCGAAAAAGCACAAAATGAGGATACGAGCTACTGGATAGACAAAGAAAATCTCAGAAGAGAAATGGCTAGTTGGACGTATCCCCTTCATTTTATTGACTTTGAAACCGCGATGCTGGCCATTCCCTTTAACAAAGGACGCCGACCTTATGAAGGGATTGCCTTTCAATTCTCACATCATGTGGTCGATGCGGATGGAACGGTTGAACATAAGGGCGAATACCTTAACGCAACCCCCAGTGTCTTTCCAAATTATGAGTTTGTCCGAAAGCTAAAGGAAGAACTCGAAGGGGATCAAGGGACCATTTTCAAATACTCCCCTCATGAAAATACCTACTTAAACATGATTCATGACCAGCTACTAGCGGATGAAGCGGATATAGATGATCGCGAAGAGCTCTGTGCCTTTATTAGAGAAATCACGCAATGGAAAGTAGACGGACAAACAATCAAAGGATCGCGCAATATGGTTGATCTGTTTGAAATCGTTAAAAGATACTACTATGACCCACAGATGAAAGGGTCCAACTCCATCAAAGCCGTCTTACCCGCCATACTCAATAGCTCTACTTATATCCAAGAAAAATATAGCCAGCCTATTTATGGCGCAAAAGATGAAATAAAGAGTTTGAACTTTACTAATTGGACGTGGGTACAGTTTGAAAATGGTAAAGTTGTTGATCCTTATAAGTTGTTACCTAAATTATTTGGTGAAGAAACATTAAGTGATGGTGGGGCTGCAATGACAGCTTATGCCCGCTTACAATTCGCAGAGGTGCATCCTGAAGTCAGAAAGCAAGTAGAAAAAGGACTCTTGAAGTACTGTGAGCTCGATACATTGGCGATGGTTATGATTTACGAAGCCTGGGTGGATATGATTCAGTAAAAATGTATAAATTAAATAAGGATTACTAATTAAAGGAGTGATTATATGGTAATTAATAAAGCTTTAGAAGTTGCGATCACCGCCCATAAAAATCAGTTTAGAAAAGGAAGTGAGATTCCGTATATTATTCATCCAATGGAGGCCGGCGTGATAGCGGCAAGTCTATCGATAAAGAATAATCAAATAGACCAAGATGTTGTTGCAGCTGCCATATTACATGATGTGATTGAAGATACTGACCTAACCTATCAAGACTTGTTAAATGATTTCAATGAAAAAGTGTTAAGACTTGTAAGACTACAAAGCGAAAACAAATCTAAAGTTTGGCAGGATAGAAAGGACTGGACTATAGAGTTATTGGAAAATAACGAAGATATTAATTTGGAAATTGTGACTTTAGCTGATAAATTATCAAACTTAAGATCCATTCATAGGGATTATCAAATATTAGGAGATCGCTTATGGGAGAGATTTAATGTAAAGGAAAAAGAAAGGCATCAATGGTACTATTCCTCAATAGCCAAAAACATAAAACAACTAAAAGATACGAGAGAATATATTGAATATAATGAGCTTCTAGAACTTTTCAACTAAATGCTGATGCTGTCTGTATCAAAAACAAACATAAATATATTATGCATTCTACGATGCATAGTCAGTAAATATGCACTCAGCGATGCATAATTACTCATTATGCATCTTTTGTTGTATACTGTAGACAGAGGTGATCTTATGAGAAGGTATTATGAGTATAAGGATTATTCGGTAATTATCGGAGACATCATTGATTCGAAAAAAATAACGGATCGTCAAAAGGTTCAAGCGAAATTCAAAAATGTTCTTAACGAGATAAACAAGAAGTACACAGATGATATAGCCTCTCAATTTACCATTACGCTAGGTGATGAATTTCAAGGCTTACTTAAAAACAGGAAAAATATTATTGATATTATTTTTGAAATTGAAATGGCCATGTTCCCAATCGAAATGCGTTTTGGGGTGGGGATTGGAGAGGTGAGTACGGCTATTAATTTAGAGTCTTCATCTGAGATTGATGGACCTGCTTACCATCGGGCGCGTGCGATGGTCAAAGAATTGGAAAGTAGTGAAGGTCAACATTTAAGAAGAGCTGGCAATATTTTAATTTCTTCCCAAGAAGAAAATGCAAGAATTGATAAGTTACTAAATTCGATTCTATCGGTTTGTACTGCATTAAAGTCAAAATGGACAGTTAAACAACGAGAGATTATACAGGTTTATTTGTTAAGTGATGAAAATCAAAGCAAAACTGCTATGAAGCTAGGTATTGGACAATCGAGTGTGAGTAGAGGGCTAAATAGTGCGGAATTTGCGACGTATCAAGCGGCAATGGAAACAGTGAATACTTTTCTTACAGAAGAAGGGGATGACTAAGTGTTTAAGCCAATCTTCATGTTATTTTTAATTGGTCATGTACTGGGTGACTTCTATTTTCAGTCCAATGAACTAGCTGCAAATAAAAATAAAGCATCCGCTAAATTAATGGAACACGGATTGATCTACTCCTTGTCAATGACTACTATATTAATCCCGATTCTTGGTTTTTCGTTCATTAAGTGGGTAGTCCTCGTATCGCTCATTCATTTTTTAATTGATGCAGGAATGGCTTATTTGTATAAGAACTCTGATCGGATAGAGGAGAAGCAGATTACCTTGTATGTAGTTGACCAAGTTGTTCATCTGGTAACCCTTATAATAATAACTGGGTTGATCGTTGCAAGGATGGAAAGCATTCAGTATACAGGGTTAGTGAATCAGTTGTTAGTTCACTCTCCTATAACGGGGGAAGCAATCCTTTCGTGGACATTAGCACTAGCGATTACAATGAAGCCAGTCAGTATTACAATTAATAAAGTGCTCTACGAATACCAGCCGACAACAGCGGATGAAGAAGATGTTGGTCATCATCATCGCCGCAGTGCCGATCCAGCTTCCGAG
>CAYROB010000137.1:0-285 GCA_964425775.1 uncultured Carnobacteriaceae bacterium | reverse complement strand
GTCATCCTGGAGCTGGCGCTTTGATTGGAATCTTAGAGCGGCTCATTATCTTAGTTATGCTGTCACAAAATCAGTATGGTACGATTGGCTTTGTTCTAACAGCTAAATCTATTGCGCGTTATAACAAGATTACAGAGAATCCTCAATTTTCTGAATACTTTTTATTAGGGACGTTATTGAGCATGTTATTGGTGATAATTACGTATTTAGCCATTTTTAGTTAGAAAAACAGAGAAAAATGCTCTTTCTGTGTAGGCGGGAGATCCCTTTTTTAGTGGATAATAC
>CAYROB010000136.1:4013-4354 GCA_964425775.1 uncultured Carnobacteriaceae bacterium | reverse complement strand
AATGCCTAAATCTTCCCCAATTTCATAATGCGGTTTTGGATTGTCACCTGGACGGCCTAATAGTTCATCCCCCCAACGACTAATCTCGACATTATCATCTTCTGATTCACCAACAGGAATTGACTCATGCGGTAAGTTTGGTAAGCCTGATGAAATTGTTGCGAGTTCTGCAGAAACCTCTTCTAATTGAAGGTCGACTTCCTTAATTTCCTTACCTACTTGCTGCATTGCTTCAATAACACTGTCAGCCGATTCCTTGTTTCGTTTCTTTTCAGCAATTTCTTTCGACACATCGTTACGTTCTTTCTTCAACTCTTCTGAAACTTGTAGCAATTCACGAC
>CAYROB010000136.1:2460-4003 GCA_964425775.1 uncultured Carnobacteriaceae bacterium | reverse complement strand
AGTCTCGTAAACGTTGAACACCCTCACGATCAACACCACGTTTTTCTAATAAATCTGCAACCCTTTCAAAGTCATTCCGTATTAATTTAATATCCAGCATTCAATAACTCTCCTCATCTTTTAATTTTTACTTAAAACGATTGATAAGTCCTTTAATGAAATTTACAGTGCTATTCCAGGCCAATTTGAAGATGCCTGCTTTCTCTACACCTGTTTTAGCTACTAATGGAACACTTGCTCCTTCTGCATCTTCCAAATAACCATACTCATTTCCTGTGTAGGTAATCTTTAGACGCCCTAATTCTGTTCCTTCAGCAATTGGTGCTGCTACAGATCCATCAGCAGTTACAATGTTCTCATCCCACTCAATTGTATAAACAAGTTCATCTTCTAAATTATCGCCTAATTGAATAAGCATTTCTAATTCTTCGCTAGTCACATAGTCAAGCTGCTCTTCTTTTCCACTTGTTACAGTTAATGGTTTATACTCTACATTTTCTTCCCAGTTGGTTGTGACTACTTCTGGGACAAATTTATCAAAACCATAATCAAACATTTTACTTGTTTCTCTAAAGCGAGTAACTAAATCATCGCCTGAGTCCATGATAACGGTAATTAATCGGCGATCACCTTCGACAGCTGTTCCAGTAAAGGTTGCACCCGCAAAGTCCGTTGTTCCCGTTTTCAAGCCATCTACGCCCGGACGCTCTAGCAATAAGCCTTCTAACATCCAGTTCCAGTTTACCATTTCAATCACATCATCTGTTCCCTCACGGAAAAGTTGCTTCGGTACGCTGGCTGTTTCTAGGATTTCTGGGTAGTCTTGAATAATTCGATTTGAAATTTTGGCAACTGAGCGAGCACTCATGATGTTCTCGTCATCTTCGGCAGATCCTGGATAAATGTTTCCTTGTAAATACTTGTTATTTAAACCAGTTGAGTTATAGAGCTTTGCATCTTCAATTCCAAAAGACTCCACTGTTGTCATCATACGATCAACAAATGATTTTTCTGAGCCTGAGATTGCCTCAGCAATTGCGATTGTTGCACCGTTTGCTGAATAAATTGCCATCGCATCGTATAATTCAAGGAGCGTGTAAGTTTCTCCGTTTCTCAACGGTACATTTGATAAAGCATAATTCTGACTAATTTCGTATGCATAGTCACTGATTTTCACTTCGGTATCCCAAGTAATCGTGCCAGCTTCGATCTCTTCGAAAACAATGTATTCAACAATCATTTTGGTCATTGACGCGATTCCCAGCGGCTCATCAACTGCCTGTCCCTGAAGAATTTGTCCACTATCATAGTCAATAGTGATTGATGCTTTGGCCTCCAGTTCAGGTGCTTGTGCTTGTACTACAAGACCCGATCCGAAGCCCATTAATAATGTTGCTGTTGAAACACTTGCTAATAATTTTCTTTTTATAGTTAATTTGTTATTTTTCATAAACATTTACTTTTTCCCCTAACATTTTAGCTAGCTCATTGAACCTTTTGATAAAATAATTGAACAAAAAATTCTTGCATTAAAACTCAAGGA
>CAYROB010000136.1:0-2450 GCA_964425775.1 uncultured Carnobacteriaceae bacterium | reverse complement strand
ACCTTTTGATAAAATAATCGTTCAAATGATTAGATAGCTTCCATAAATTATTACAACTTACTGGTAGAGTACCATAAATCGCTACGGAATTAAACACTTCTAAAACTTATATATTTCGAACTTATTTTACTTCTAAGGGAAGTTCAATTGTAAATGTTGTCCAGTCGGTAGTTGTTGTTGCTGTGATTGTTCCTGAATGAAGTTCAACAATGCTTTTAGCAATCGCTAAGCCTAAGCCTGTACTTGCAATTTCTTGTGATCGTGAAGATTCGGCACGGTAAAACCGTTCAAACAATTGGTCCATCGCTTCCTCTGGTATCTTTTGACCATCATTTTTGACAATAACTTGGACTTTCTCATTGGCTAGTGCATTAATTTCTACGATAATCTGCTTACCGTCCAATCCATATTTCAAGGCATTCGATAATAAATTACTAAAAACACGCACTAACTTTTCAGCATCTCCCTGCATCATCAACTTATCCTCGGAGCTAATAATTTTGATTGTCATTCCTTTTTCTTCAGCCTCAAGCAAGAAGTCAATGGCTAGCTGTTCAATTAATTGAACCATATCAAAGGATATAATATTTAAAGGAGCATTTGTTTGATGCACTGAAGTATACTCAAATAAATCATTGACCAACACTCGCATTTGTTCAGCTTTTTTATAGGCTGTTTTCACGTACGATTGTGCTTGTTCAAAAGATGTGTAGCGCTCCTCTGTTACTAACTCTAAATAGCCAATAACTGAAGTTAAAGGCGTTCGGATATCATGGCTGACATTGGTTATGAGTTCATCTTTAGTTTGTTCAACTCTTCGTTCTTCCTCCATTGCCTCAACCGTTGAATCGACTAAAATATGAATACTATCAATGAATTCTTGCAAATCTGTGTCACTGCTGGATGGAATCCGATGTTCAAAGTGCCCTTCAGCAATATACTTTAACTCCGAAATAATATGCTTCATTTCAAAACTACGGTATCTTCTAATTAATCGCCAAATAATCGCAACAATTGCCAGCAGGAGTAGAAAAATATAGACAAAAGGATTGACCTCTAATAAACTCTGGTCTTTCATTTGCACAATTAAGTCGCCAAAAATCCAGAAATCCGCAAAGAAGCTTGGGAAAGCTGTAACGAGTATCTGGAAAATTTGATAGGCGGAATAATATAAGAGGACAATAATTCCTGCTGTAACAAATCCTTCGCCGACAAGCACCCATTTTTCTGATTTCCTTAATTTTAAACTTCTAGTCTTTGCCTCTTCAGTCTCCTTCAATTTTATAACCTACTCCCCAAACAGTCTCAATTACTTTTTCACCATTGGTTGCTTTTTCAATTTTATCTCGCAGATGACTAACATGAACCATTACGGTCTTTGAAGGTACATCTGTTTCTTGCTGCCACACGCGTTCAAAAATCTCATCGGCACTAAATACACGGTTCGGATTACTTGCAAGTAAATACAAAATACCAAATTCCAATGCAGTCACATGGATAAAGTTCCCGTCAATTGTCTTTACCTCATGCCGTTCTTTATGAATAACTAACGGACCTACCTTAATTTCATCCGATTCAGGCTCTACATTCGTGCTATACGAGCTGCGACGAAGTAAAGATTTCACCCGTGCGACAACTTCTAGTGGATTAAATGGTTTGACCACATAGTCATCCGCGCCTCGTGCAAGTCCCCGTATTTTATCAACATCCCTGGTCTTGGCACTTAACATCAGAATTGGGACTTGTGATTCTTCACGAATTAATTGTACGACTTCTAGGCCATCCATTCGTGGCATCATTACATCTAGAATTAAAAGATCTGGTGCTTCTTTCAAAAAGAGTTCATAGGCCCGCTGACCATCATACGCCTTGATGACTTCATAGCCTGCGTTATTAATATAAATTTCTAGTAAATCGCAAATTTCTTTATCATCATCCGCTATTAAAATTTTCATGATTTATCCCTCTCTACTATATAAAGTACATTCATTTTACCATGGATTCTTCTTTTTAAAAGTGAATACAAAAAATAAAAGTCACCCCTTCGCTTGCTTGTACTCAAGACGTAAGAAGTAACTTTTTGTTGTTTTACTATGCTTCTGCTTCGATTGCTTTCAAGACAATCCATAAATGATAACTAACATTTTCAGTATCTGCTCTCGTTACCCCTCGTTCAATTAAAAACTGATTCTTTAGTTTGGGCAAGTTTGTATACCAAATACCCGTCTGCTCCACCACAATGAATGGGTGTTCTTTGCCTAAATCAATTCCCTCGGCAAATGATTGAATCTCTTGGAGATACTCTTTGTTTTTTAGTCCTTCTGGTAACGTAAAATAACGATAGTCTTCTCTAGAAAAATCAGGAACAACTTCAACATCTTGTAAATAAGCTAATTCCTCGACTGAAAATTCTTGCTCAATCATCATTGGCGATAATTCTTTTAATTCTG
>CAYROB010000135.1:0-4362 GCA_964425775.1 uncultured Carnobacteriaceae bacterium | reverse complement strand
GGAGTGAGCAAGAACTCATTTGATGGGCGTGGAAACTATACACTTGGTATTAAAGAGCAACTAATTTTCCCTGAAATATCTTATGATGATGTAAGTAAAGTTCGTGGATTAGATATCGTAATCGTAACGACAGCAGAGACTGACGAAGAGTCAAGAGAATTACTTACACAATTAGGAATGCCATTCCAAAAATAATTTACTTCAAGGAGGTAATGAAACAATATGGCTAGAAAAGCATTAGTCGAAAAAAACAAAAAACCTGCTAAGTACTCTACCCAAGAATACACACGTTGTGAACGTTGTGGAAGACCGCATGCAGTATACAGTCAATTTAAGCTATGCAGAATTTGTCTTCGAGAATTAGCACATGATGGTAAAATACCAGGATTGAAAAAAGCAAGCTGGTAATCAAGAAATATTTGGAAGAAGGAGGCTTATATAATGAGTATGACAGATCCAATTGCAGATTTCATCACCCAGATTCGTAATGCAAATACAGCGAAACATGCGGTCGTAGAAATTCCTGCATCCAACATTAAATTTGAAATAGCACAAATCCTTAAAGAAGAAGGATTCATCAAAGATGCGCAATTAATCGAAGATGATAAACAAGGACTTGTACGCATTAAGTTGAAATATACAGCAAACAACGATAAAGTTATTACTGGATTAAAACGAATTTCTAAACCAGGTCTACGTATTTATGCGAAGGCAGAGGAAGTACCTAAAGTACTTAATGGATTAGGGATAGCAGTTATTTCAACATCAGAAGGAATTGTTACTGATAAAGTTGCACGCGCAAAAAATATCGGTGGCGAAGTATTAGCTTACATTTGGTAAAATATAATGAACTAGGAGGTGCGAACAGTGAGCCGAATCGGATTACAACCTATTGAAATACCGGAAGGTGTAGAATTAACGTTAGCAGGAAATGTTGTTACAGCTAAAGGGAAAAATGGCGAGATAACTCGTGAGATCAGTCCATTAGTTGACGTAGAAATTGAAGACAACATTGTTAATGTTGTACGAAAGAACGACGAGAAAAGCAGTCGTATGGTTCATGGAACTACGCGATCATTGTTAAACAACATGGTAGTCGGAGTTGCAGAGGGATTCTCTAAAAGTCTAGAAATTATTGGTGTTGGTTACCGTGCACAATTGCAGGGATCAAAACTAATATTAAGTCTTGGATTATCACATCCAGTGGAATTCGAAACACCTGAAGGACTAGAAGTAGAAGTTCCAAAGAACACAGAAATTACTATTAAAGGTGCGGATAAAGAAGCAGTAGGTGCTTTTGCTGCGAATATTCGTGCAGTACGTCCACCAGAGCCATATAAAGGAAAAGGTGTACGTTATGTAGGAGAGTTTGTTCTACGTAAAGAAGGTAAAACAGGGAAATAAGCAATACATTTTTTGTATTATTTATTTCTCCATGTTTTTACAAACTAAAAGTAGAGTGAATGAATAAGAATTAAAAATAAAAAGTATATGAGGTGACATTGTGATTTCAAAACCAGATAGAAATAAACTACGTAAGAAAAGACATAATCGAATTCGTCGTAAAATTTCTGGTACTGCAGAGTGCCCACGTTTAAACGTGTTTCGATCAAATAAAAACATCTATGCTCAATTAATTGATGACGTAGAGGGTGTAACGCTCGCAAGTGCATCTACAGAAGATAAAAATGTATCTAAAGACGTCTCTAAAGTTGAGCAGTCAGCAGCTGTAGGTAAATTGTTAGCAGAACGAGCAAAAGAAAACAACATTGTAAAAGTTGTTTTTGATCGTGGAGGCTACCAATACCATGGTCGTGTGAAAGCATTAGCTGAAGCAGCGCGTGAAAACGGACTAGAATTTTAAGCAGAGGAGGAAAAATACAAATGGTATCAAAAATTAATGCATCGACTTTAGATCTAGAAGATCGTGTTGTCGAGATTAACCGAGTTACAAAAGTTGTTAAAGGAGGACGTAACCTTCGTTTTAACGCTTTAGTAGTTGTCGGAGACCGTAATGGACATGTTGGAATGGGTACTGGAAAAGCACAAGAAGTACCAGAAGCTATTCGTAAAGCAGTTGATGACGCAAAAAGAAACTTAATCAAAGTACCAATCGTCGGCACAACAATCCCTCATGAAGTACTTGGGGTACACAGTGGTGGAAGAGTAATGTTACGACCAGCTGTTGCCGGTTCTGGAGTATCTGCAGGTGGACCTATCCGTGCGATTCTAGAATTAGCGGGTGTTGAAGATGTTTCTTCTAAGTCACTTGGATCAAGTTCAGCAATCAACATGGTTCGAGCAACACTTGATGGAATTGCTCAACTGAAAAAAGCAGAAGACGTTGCGAAATTACGTGGCATTTCTGTTGAAGAATTATTAAACTAAGGAGGATGACAAATGGCGAACTTAAAAGTAACATTAAAAAGAAGTTTGATTGGTCGTCCGCAAAAACAGCGTAATGCAGTTAAGACATTAGGATTAACAGAAAAAATTAATTCATCAAATGTCTTACCGGACGCAACGACAGTACGTAACACAATTAAAGTAGTACAACATTTAATTGAAGTAGAAGAAATTACAGAATAAATTTATTCAAAAGGAGGTGCCTATAATCATGAAATTACATGAATTGAAATCTGCAGAAGGATCACGTAAAAGAAGAAAGCGTGTTGGTCGCGGACCTTCATCAGGAACTGGTAAAACTTCTGGACGTGGACAAAAAGGACAAAAAGCTAGAAACACTCCAGGACCATATTCTTGGTTCGAAGGTGGACAAACACCACTATTCCAGAGATTACCAAAGCGTGGTTTTACAAATAGAAATCGTAAAGAATACTCAATTATTAACTTAGACAACTTAAATCAGTTTGATGCAGGTACAGAAGTAACACCTGAATTATTACTAGAAACTGGTGTTTTAAGAAAAATGAAGACTGGCGTAAAAGTTCTAGGGAACGGGTCAGTTGATCGTAAATTAACAGTTAAGGCTCACAAATTCTCCCAAGCGGCTCAAGAAGCAATTGAGGCAGCTGGAGGGTCAGTAGAGGTGATTTAAGTGATTGAATTGCTAACAGGATCGTTTAAGGAAAAATCAATTCGTAAAAGAATCATGTTTACACTTGCAATGATCCTAGTTTTTCGATTGGGGACATACGTAACAGTCCCAGGTGTAAATGCTGCGGCGATTCAAGAGCTATCGCAAACCGGATTATTTAACTTGTTAAATACATTTGGTGGTGGAGCACTTCAAAACTATTCAATCTTTGCCCTTGGAATATCCCCTTTTATTACATCATCAATCGTAGTTCAATTATTACAAATGGATGTAATACCAAAGCTAAAAGAATGGTCTGAGCAAGGTGAGGTAGGGCGTAGAAAGTTAAATTCAGTTACACGCTATCTAACAATATTTGTAGCATTCTTACAAGCATTGGGAATATCACTTGGGTTCAATAGTCTAACAGAGTTAGGTATGATTATTAATCCGGGAATAGTAACTTACATTAAAATAGCAATCTTAATGACTGCTGGTACAATGTTTGTTATGTGGCTTGGTGAAATGATTACAGTGCATGGTATCGGGAATGGAACATCTCTAATTATATTCTCAGGAATTGTATCCAGAATACCTAAAGATGTTATGGAAATTTATAACACACAAATTAGAAATGCTGGAGACGAGATATTCCAATCTAGTCTACTTGTAACAGGCTTATTTATAGGCTTAATTATACTTTTGTTAGTCGTAATTTATATGGAAAACGCCAGAAGGAATATTCCGATAAGTTACTCGAAGCGAGCTGTTTCATCTGATGAAGCAGTATTACCATTAAAAGTTAACTCAGCAGGTGTAGTACCAGTTATTTTTGCAAGTTCGTTTATGATGTTCCCACAAATCATTCTTGGACTATTTACAGCAAGTAGTGAATCATCAGGATGGTACCAAGTGATTAGCAAGGTGTTTAATATGCAAACACCACAAGGCGCAATGTTCTACGTGGTACTAATTGTTCTGTTTACTTATTTTTACGCGTTGATTCAGGTTGATCCTGAGAAAGCCAGTGAAAATTTACAGAAGCAAAATGCTTATATTCCAAGGGTTCGTCCTGGAAAAGCAACTGAAGAGTACATTACTCACGTACTTATTCGATTAAGTACAGTTGGTGCAATTTACCTGTCGGTCATAGCAATACTTCCAATTATTGTCTCATCAGTCTGGAATATCCCGTCATTAGCACTTGGAGGAACAAGTTTGTTAATTGTTGTTGGGGTTGGATTAGATGTTACTACACAACTGGAAGGTTTGTTGAGTAAGACGAGCTACAAAGGATTTATCCATGATTACAATCTAGCTTATTT
>CAYROB010000134.1:0-4379 GCA_964425775.1 uncultured Carnobacteriaceae bacterium | reverse complement strand
ATGGTTTCTTTTATACCCTAATGAATCCAGAAGAATATGGTGTAGAAACACAAGAGGAATCCATCGAAACAATTAGTCGTTGGGGACTACGAACAAATAAGGATTATAAACGATTCAATGAAATCGAAGAAGTCTGGCAGTTTATCGAAGAAGCAAATGAAGAACGCCAAAGTTTACCCTATGATATAGATGGAGTAGTTATTAAAGTGAATCAACTGGCTGTTCAAAGTGAAATTGGTATGACTGTGAAATCACCTAGGTGGGCGATTGCTTATAAATTCAAAGCGGAAGAAGCGGTCACTAAAATTTTAGACATCGAATGGTCCGTTGGAAGAACCGGTGTTGTTACACCGACTGCAATTATGGAGCCTGTTTTTGTCGCAGGCTCAACGGTTCAACGAGCAAGTTTGCATAATGTTGATTTAATCAAAGAGCGGGATATTCGAATTGGGGATACCGTTGTGATCCACAAGGCAGGCGATATTATTCCAGAAGTTTTACGCGTTGTCCTTGAAGAGCGAACCGAAGATATTATACCTTATGAGATACCCACAACTTGTCCAGCTTGTGGCAGTGAGTTAACGCATCTTGAAGATGAAGTCGCACTACGTTGTATTAATCCAGCGTGTCCAGTTCAAGCACAAGAGCGCATTATCCACTTTTCATCTAGAAATGCGATGAATATTGATGGCTTGGGTGAGCAACGTGCTCGCCAGTTATTCGATGCGGGTCTTTTAGAAAGTGTTGTTGACTTGTATGATCTAGAAGTTGTGCAATTACTTGAGCTAGAGCGGATGGGGGAAAAGTCTTCACAAAATTTAGTCGAAGCGATTGCCGCAACCAAAGACAATTCGCTTGAGCGTCTGATTTTTGGTCTAGGCATTCGCCATGTTGGCTCAAATACAGCACGTCTTTTAGCGGAAAAGTTTGTGACAATGGATCAATTAATGGATGCAAGTTATGAAGCAATTGTCAATATCGATGGTATTGGAGAAATCATTGCGGATAGTGTTGTTTCCTTTTTTGAAAATGAAGCTGCGCGCGAATTAATTGAGCAACTCAAGGAACGTGGACTAAATTTAACTTATTTACAAGCAACAACATCAGTGGATGAAGATGTCAAAGAAGTTTTTACTGGGAAGACGATGGTGTTAACGGGTAGACTAGAGAACTTTAGCCGAAATGAGCTGAAAGCCAAGCTTGAATTATATGGCGCGAAAGTTACAGGAAGTGTTTCAGGAAATACGGACATCCTTGTAGCAGGTGAAAATGCCGGAAGTAAATACGATCGGGCTGTGGAATTAGGTATCGCAATTTGGAGCGAACAAGAATTACTTGAAAAGTTGGAAAATGAATAAAAGAAGGAGGATGGGTAAATGAAAGTTATAAAAAGAATGTTAATGGGCACATCGATACTTTTGCTGTTGAATGGTTGTATTTTTGATGCGAATCCTGATGAAGCAAGTACAGATGAAAGTGAAACAACAGAAGAAGTCGACAATGAGTCGAATGTTGTTAGTCGGAATCAACTTGGCAAGAATTATTACCGTCCTGCTTTAGATGAAGAAGGAAGATATCAGACAAGTAAGAATCGGGGGGTTACTTTAATCCTGAATTCAGGTATTAATCTTAGTTTGTTTGAAAAAGATTTAATCCGCTTATCTCAAGATATCTATCCAACAGACAATCATTTTATTCAAGAGGGACAGTATTTACCAGAAAGTCTGGTGTCGTCATGGTTAGCGAGAGAATCTGAAAATAATCCTGAGGGCTTAAACCCAGTCGAAGAAGGTGAAGGTGATGACCGAGTTCCGCGATATTTAAACTCAATTCTAGAGCTTGATTTTTTTGAGGAAACGGAAGATGGCATGGACCTAGCGGGTTTGAGTATTGGCTTAGCTTTAAATACAGTAGACTATTATCCGGCCTATCAATACGGGCCGACTTTAGAGCAAAAAATTCCCGAAGCTACAATATTGGAAGAAGGTAAAAAAATTGCCGATGAAGTCGTATTGCGTATTCGAGAAATTGAGGGCTTAGAAACAATACCAGTAATGATTAGCTTATATCAGCAAGCTTCGCGGGACAACCTAGCTGGTGGTGTGTATATTGCCCAAGGGATGAGTACGACGGGGTCTACGGCAGTTGAAAGTTGGGAGACGCTCAATGAAGAGCGTTTAATCTTCCCTCTTCAAGGAAGCGCATCAGCGGAAGGAAACGCCTTTGCGAATTTCCAATCTGAAGTCGAGGCTTTTTTCCCAAATATTAGTGGAATTACGGGACGCGCACACTATTTCAATGAAAAGCTCGACAGTTTACAAATCAATATTATGACTCAATTTTATGGTGAGACAGAAATGGTTTCCTATACTCAGTATTTAAAACAAAGTGCAGCGACATATTTACCGGCGGATCTCGACGTAGAAATAGTTGTCGAATCACCTGCTGGAGTTGAAGCCTTTTTGGAGAAAAGTCGTAGTGAAGTCGAGTATTATTCATATGTATTTGATTAAATAATTATTAATCGATAAAATAAGAGAGAAAGATGATTATGAGAGGGTGGGAAAATGAAAGTTAATGAAAAGTTAGTTACAGAAATTAGTTCTGAAATGAAACTCAAGTTTACCGAAGAAGAAACAACAGAGTTAGTCAAAGAATTAAATCAAACATTTGAAATGTTTGCGGCATTAGGTGAAGTGGACACAACAGGTATTGAAGGAAGTTTTTATGGAGGACTAGGGGAAGCTACTTTTAGAGAAGACGAACCAGTAGCCAGTCCGGAACAAGTAAAAGCAATGTTAGAACAAGCAAAAACAACTAAAGATAGCTTTATTGAAGTACCTGCAATCTTAGATGATGGAGAGGCTGGAGCATAATGACTTTGCATACAAAAACAATTGAAGAATTACATGAATTACTTGTAAACAAGGAAATGACAGTCGTTGAACTAGTAGAATCAACTTATGACTATATTGAGTCGGTTGAAGAAGAAGTAGGCGCCTTTATTAGTTTAGGTAAGGAAGCAGCGCTAGCAGCGGCAAGAAGCGTAGATGAGCGTGGAGTTGATGAGAACAACCCACTCGATGGAATTCCAATAGCAGTGAAAGATAATATTGTAACTAAGAATGGAAAAACAACTGCTGCATCACGCATGTTAGAAGATTTTGAGTCGGTTTATGATGCAACGGTTATTGAGAAATTAGAAGCAGCGGGTATGATTGTTATCGGGAAAACCAACATGGATGAATTTGCAATGGGTGGAACAACCGCAACATCTAAGCTACAAGCGACTAAAAACCCATGGGACACCATGCGTGTACCCGGAGGATCATCTGGTGGATCAGCCGCAGCAGTCTCATCAGGCATGGTTGCAAGTGCCTTAGGAACAGATACTGGTGGATCAATCCGTCAACCAGCATCTTATACAAATATTGTTGGAATGAAGCCGACATATGGTGCAGTCAGCCGTTATGGTTTAATTGCTTTCGCATCAAGTCTTGATCAAATCGGACCAATGACGCGCACAGTTAAAGATAATGCGCTAATTCTTAATGCGATTAGTGGACAAGATGAAAAAGATGGCACATCAGTAGCGCTAGATATTGATTTCACGGAAAAAATCGGACAAGAGATCAAAGGGCTGAAAATCGGTCTTCCAAAAGAAATGTTGGATGCTGAAATTGTTGATAAAGACGTTTTAGATTTAGTTCAAGCAGCAGTTAAAGAACTTGAGAGTCAAGGAGCAGAAGTGATTGAAGTCAGCTTGCCACACTTAAAGTATGGCGTTCCAGCTTATTATGCAATTGCAACTGCAGAAGCTTCTACAAACTTACAGCGATTTGATGGGATTCGTTACGGATACCGTTCAGAAGATGCAAATAGTTTAGAAGATTTGTATGCCAACACACGAACCGAAGCCTTTGGTGATGAAGTGAAGAAACGTATTATTCTTGGAGCACTCTCACTAAATGTGAACCATTACGATGAATTATATGGGAAAGCTGCAAAAGTACGCACAATGATTCGTCAGGAATTTGAAGAAGCACTTGAGCAAGTTGATTTGTTAGTTGGACCAACAACAAAATCGGTTGCACCAAGATTTGATGAAAAAGCAGAAGATGCAGTTGAATCTTATAAAGCGGATATATTAACTGTCCCAGTAAACTTAGCCGGCTTACCTTCATTAAACGTACCAGTAGGCTTTGCAAATGATTTACCAGTCGGTATGCAGTTGATCGGTAGTTACTTTGATGAAGCAACATTATACCAAGTAGGGTATGCCTATGAGCAGGCGAATGCTCAGCACCACTTATTTCCAGCACTAGAAGGAGGAGCAAAAGAATGAATTTTGAAACAGTCATTGGTTTAGAAGTACACGT
>CAYROB010000133.1:0-4413 GCA_964425775.1 uncultured Carnobacteriaceae bacterium | reverse complement strand
GAGGGCTTTCGCTTAGACGTAATCAACTTGATCGGGAAAGACAAGGTGTTGATTAATTCAACGGGTGATATTGATCAAGAAAAATCATTATATACCGATCGACCAATTGTTCATGAATACTTGCAAGAATTGAGCGCGAATAGTTACGGTCAGAATCCAGACATTGTGACCGTTGGAGAGATGAGTTCAACATCAATTGATAGTTGTATTCAATATACTAATCCAGAAAATAATGAATTGACAATGGCCTTTAGTTTCCATCATTTAAAAGTGGATTATTTAGATGGGGAAAAGTGGACGAAAACACCCTTTGATTTTCTGGAGTTGAAAAAAATTATCAATGATTGGCAAATTGGTTTAAGTGAGAACAATGGTTGGAATGCCTTGTTTTGGAACAATCATGACCAGCCGCGTGCAGTAAGCCGTTTTGGAGACGACAAAAACTACCGTGAAAAATCAGCAACAAGCCAGGCACACATCTTGCACTTCTTACATGGAACACCATTTGTGTATCAAGGGGAAGAAATTGGAATGACCAACCCTGATTTTACTAAAATCGATCAGTATCAAGATGTAGAGACTCACAATGCTTATCGTCTCATGAAAGAAGCTGGGAAATCACACGAAGAGATTATTGAAATTCTTCAAGAAAAATCACGCGATACAAGTCGTACACCTATGCAATGGTCAGATGAACCGAATGCTGGTTTTACCGAAGGAACCCCATGGCTGCAAGTGGCAGATAATTATCCACAGATAAATGTGGAAAAAGAACTTGAAGAAGGAGAAATCTTCAATTATTATCAACAGCTTATTCAAATACGAAAAGATAAGGAAATTATCCAAAACGGTGGCTATGAACCAATCTTTTTAGAACATGAGCAAGTTTGGGGACACCGTCGACTATATAAAAATGAAGAGTTAATTACTATTAGTAATTTCTATGGTGAAGAAATCAATTTAGATCTTTCACAGGAAGTTCAGGCAGGAGAATGGGAATTCCTAATTGGTAATTATGAAGAAAAGCCATTTACAATGAATTTGCAATTAGCTCCTTATGAGTCAATAAGCTTCATGCGCACAATCAAATAAAAAAAGAAACCATTCATGTTTTCAGTGAATGGTTTCTTACTTTTTATTATAATTTATCCTTATGAAAATATTTTCGGACATAGTAAAAAAGAAGTGCCAGAAGGAGAATTATCATTAGGTAAGGAATAAAGTAAACCAAACTAATGAGTAAATTTTGGGAAACAGCAATAAAACGGTAAAAAGAATCAATAAAAGCTGCGCTTATTCGATCCCAGAAATTACCGAGGTTCCGCGGATTTGCACGATCAGCTTCTTGAACATACAAGTAAATAGTTGAAAAGGCTGATTGGTCATCATAGTATTTATTCTCATTTTCATAAATCTCTCTTTCAGAGATAACTTCAGAGAGACGTGTACGAATCTGTAAAACTTCTTCAAGAGTAGCTTGCTCTTGCAACATGTTACGTAATGCCTCTTCTTCTTCTTTTAAAACAGCAAGCCGCGTTTCATTATCGCGAAATTCCTTAGTGACATCCACTCGACTTATGTCTTCGTTTTGAAGGTATAAGTTTTTATAGTTATTTAATTCAGCAATAAAAGGATGTAAGGAGTCATTTGGGAGCCGAATAGTCATTGAAATATACTCACCCATAAATCCATAAGAGGAGTTGGATTGGCCCTTACTAGAACTTTCTAAAATAGCTTCAAAAACTTCGATTTGTTCGTTAATAAAATCAGTTGTTTCTTTAAAACTAGTCGTTTCGTAAGACAATGATGCATTTTCAATAATTTTATCGCCTAAATCAAGTCCAACTTGATTGGCTGTAGAATCGAATGCCTCTTCAGGTGCTACATCCTCAAAAGAACCATCTTCTTCAAATTGCCTTTCCATTTGTGCTGAATCATTAGATGATTCGTCTATTCGGAAAGCACAAGCAGAAAGGAGGGTTAACCAAATTATGACGAAAGAAAATAGAAAAGAGCGTTTGTTTTTCATGTGAATTCACTCCTTACTTTAATCGTTAAATACAAATTTAGATATTAGGTAATTCCAAACTGTGCTTTCTTCTAGAGAAATCCATAAAACGAAACTTGTCTAGACGGTGTCTTGACTCTGAAAATTGAAAGCATTGAGCATCCTCTAAATAGACATGACTTCGGATAACAACCAAATGATGATCATCCTCACGCAAATCTAAATGTTGACGATCTTTCTCCGTGACATTTTCAACAACAATTTCTTTATTCGCAAAAGAAATTACCAAGCCTAAATCATTTTCCAGATAATCATACAGCGATTGTTCAAGTCGATTGTCAGGAATACTTCCAGTTAGTTCAGCATCTAAATAATCATAGTCTAGGATAATGTTTTGTCCATCTACTTGACGGATTCTTTCAATTACAAGTGTTTCTTTCCACTCAGGAATTTTTATTTGATCCAGCAATTCTTGAGTAGTTTGGATCGATTCATTTGTTAATAAAATTGTCTTAGCATCCATTTCTTGTGCTTCGGCTAATTCCTTGAAACTTGTAAGGCCCGAGATGGGGAAGTTAAATATTTTTTGGTTCAACACCATTGAACCTTTCCCTCTTATTTTTTGGATCAACCCATCTTTACTCAAATAATCTAAAGCTTTACGAATAGTCTCTCTTGAGACAGAATGAAGGGCAGCTAAATCATTTTCACTCGGTAATAAATCACCTTCTTTAAAATCACCATTTAGAATATCAGTTTTTAATTTTAAGTAGATATTGTAATATTTGTTTCGTACCAACGATTAACCCTCCATATTAAATTATCTTTCAAGTGCTAAAATATAAACTTCTTTAGGATTAACAATAATCGAATCACTGTGGATACTGCCGATTCCTTCGGGATTTGCTTCATTAATGTTTGCTAGAATACGCCATTTTTGAATATTGTTATCTGCATCAGTCGGAAGCAGAATAACTTGAGGTTGTTCACTTGTATTGGCAGTAACGAAAATTTCTTCCCAAGCAGACTCAGAATCGATTAAGTTTGGAATTGAGTAGGCAATTACATTTTCTGGTAAACGCATGAAGTACATATTGTTAGCTGTTTTTAGCGTGTGATCGCGCAATGGCGGGTAGGCCTGGCGAATTTTAATCATTCCTTGATAATAGCTAACGATATCAGCAAATTTTGCAGCACGGGTCCAGTCTAGATGGTTGATCGCAATCGATGCATTGTAACTGTTTGGATTACCATATTTGGTACGTGCAAATTCTTCCCCGGCATGAATAAATATACCGCCTTGTGAAGTCAGCAAAATAGCTGCGTTTATTTTATTCATTGCCTTAATTTTGTCTTCAGGACATGTATATTTTAAGTGGCCGGTTGAAAGAGATAACTTATCGTATAATGTATAGTTATCATGGGCCGAACTATAATTTACAACTTCGGTTGGCACACGTGCCCAAGCTTTGTATTCAGGTAACTGATATTCACCAGCATTCCTTTGGGTATTTGCCATAATTGAAGCAATTAAATCTTGATTTTTGAAGTTACTTGTTCTTTCTGAATTTACCCCTTGTAAAAATGCACCAGAGTATCCAGTGAAAACATCACCTTTTATCGCATCACGGAATTCAGCATTAAACATACCGATTCGTTCTGAGAAATCGTGGACATGGTTTTGATCGGCAGGTGTATGCGGTTCTCTTAGGGCCAAACGACCGCCAGCCCAAGGCTCTCCATATAAAATAACATTCTCATAGCCAAGATTATCTAATGTTTCACGAATCATATTCATTGTTTCAGAATCATGGACACCCATCAAATCGAAACGGAAGCCGTCAATATGGTATTCTTCAACCCAATATACTAAAGAATCAATCATATATTTACGCATCATTGTTCTCTCGCTAGCTGTTTCATTACCGACACCTGAACCATTTGAAAAGTTTCCATATTCGTCTTGGCGGTAATAATAGTCCGGTACTGTTAGTTGAAAGAAAGAATCAGCTGTTTTATAGGTATGGTTGTAAACAACATCCATAACGACACCAATATTGTTGTTGTGTAAACTTTGAATAAGTTGCTTCAATTCAGTGATTCGAGATTTCGGATCGCTAGGGTCTAGGGAATATTTACCTTCAGGAACATTGTAATTTTTTGGGTCATATCCCCAATTGTATATTGTATCCTCTTCATCATTATCAAAATCATAAATAGGCAAGAGGTGAACGTAATTAACGCCTAATTGTGAAAGATAGTTAAGTCCTGTTGGAAATTCACCAGCATCATAAAGGGTAGTATTTTCTTCAGTAAAGCCTAAATATTTACCTTGAAACTCAGGGCGAACACCTGAAGCTGCGTCACTCGAAAAGTCTTCAACATGTACTTCCCAAATAACGGCA
>CAYROB010000132.1:0-4429 GCA_964425775.1 uncultured Carnobacteriaceae bacterium | reverse complement strand
TAGTTGTTAGGACAACGTTAGTTGCCATTAGTAGAAAAAGTGTGAATTATTCAGGTTTAAATGATGTTAAATTATTGATATAATTGAATACAATGTGAATGAGAATCATTTAGAAGAATTGGTAGAGGGTGATTTTATGGAATTAGAAGTAAAAAATAAATATAACAATAAAATAAAAGAACAAGAAAACTTGATTGCTTTTCAAAAAATGGTGCTTGATATTTCATTTGAATTTATGAATATCAATCAAGTAAATTTTGATGAGAAAGTGGATCATCTGTTAGAGAAAATAGGTACTTTTTTCGAGGTGGATCGAACATATGTATTTACGGTTAACCATGAGGACCAGACAATGACCTATTCTCATGAATGGCGTAATGATGGAATTCCTTCAGCAATGGCTGAGCGAGAAGATATTCCACTTGATGTTTTCCCATGGTGGTATGAACAACTACATAAAGATAAGCTCGTCTATATTAATAATGTTGCAAGCATGCCGTCAGAAGCTCATGCGGAGAAAAAACAGCTTATCAGTCAAGGTATAAAATCATCCGTCTCTGTACCGGTGATGTTTGAGGGTAGAGTTCAAGCTTTTATCGGAATCGACTCTATAAAATCTCAGAAAAAATGGTCAGATGAAAATGTAGACCTTCTTAATACAATGGCCCAGATTCTATCGAAAGGTATTACTGAAATTAACTATGACAGACAAATAGACTTTATGGCTTATTACGATCCATTGACGAAGCTACCTAACCAATCATTGCTGGCGCAAAAGCTAAACAAAGGAATTGCTCGTGCGAGTCGTAGTGAAATTCTTGTAAATGTTCTATTTATTGATTTAGATGGCTTTAAAGCGATTAATGATGCATTGGGACATAAGCAAGGAGATCAGTTATTAAAACAAGTAGCTAAAAGGTTGCTGAGTGCTGTTACCAAAAGTGATACTGTTTGTCGCCGTGGCGGAGATGAATTTATTATTTACTTAAATAGCCATGAGAATGAAGAGGAAGCCGAAGTTATTGCATCTCAGATAGTCGATCTTTTTAAAGAGCCTTTTATTTTGAAAGCTCAAGAATACTTCATTACAGCAAGTATTGGTATGTCCAAATATCCAGCGGATGGCGAAGACATACCCACCTTAATAAGGAATGCTGATATGGCAATGTATGAAGCAAAGAATCTTGGAAGAAATCAATATATAAAATTCTCTGAACAATTAAAATTAAGAACAAGTGAAGAAATAGCGTTAACTAATGATCTTTATTACGCAATTGAGCGCAATGAAATGAAGCTTCATTATCAACCACAGGTTAGAGGGGCAACCGGTGAAATTATTGGAGTTGAAACATTGCTGCGATGGGAGCATCCAGAGTATGGATTTGTTCCACCTTTTAAATTTATTGAAATTGCCGAAAAAACTCGTTTGATTTTGCCAATTGGTTATTGGGTATTGAAAACAGCTTGTAAACAATGGATCGAGTGGCAAGAAAAAGGTTTTAAACCCATTAAAATAGCAGTTAACTTTTCAGGTCACCAATTAAATCATCCAGATATTATTCAGCAAATAGAAGAGATACTAGAAGAAACTATGATGCCACCTGAATACCTAGAAATAGAGATCACTGAGAGTGTCTCTATGGATCAAAAGGATAAGATAAAAAATCGTCTTAATAAAATTAAGGAAATGGGAATATCCCTGTCTATTGATGATTATGGAAAAGAATATTCTTCATTGAAACGTTTGAAAGAGTCAGCAGTTGATGCATTGAAAATTGACATGTCTTTTGTTCAAGGGATCGGAATCAATCAAAAAGATGAGATTATTGTAAAAGCCCTTCTGTCATTGGCCTCAAACTTAGGGATCGATACTGTTGCAGAGGGTGTTGAAACAAAAGAACAACTTGAATTCTTGAATCAGACATGTTGTGTTCTATTGCAGGGATATTACTTTCATAAACCAATGCCAGCGAACGAGCTGGAAAGATTGATAAATTTAATAGAATAAGAAACTAGAGACTAGTTGTTAAATAGGTATTTGGTGCTTTAGTATGAATAAGAAGCACTTTTTTCTGTATAAGGAATAACAATGTAACTTAGCCACATTTGATGTATAATTAAAAAAAGAAAAAGTCACGTAATATCTAATTTATTTGATTAAGAGAGCTAAGGAGAGTGATTTATGGGCTTAGATATGAAAAAAATACATTTAGATAAAACAAAGGACTATTTAATTGAATTTCAAAAGATGATTTCAGATATTACATTTGATTTTATGAGTATCAATCAAGAAAACTTTGACGAGCGCGTTAATTATCTTTTAGAAAATATCGGTCAATTTTTTAAAGTGGATCGAACATATCTATTTACCATAGATGATGAAAAAGAAACGCTTGTCTATTCTCATGAATGGTGTAACGTTGGTATAAAAGAAGAAATTAGAACGATTGATGACACACCAACTGCTTTTTACCCATGGTGGTTTAATCAACTCAAACAGAACAATATTGTACAGATAGCGGATGTAAGTATGATGCCTGAAGCAGCAAGTGCAGAACGTGCTGAGCTACTAAGACAAGAAGTAAAATCTTTAATATCAGTTCCGGTAACAGTTGATGGTGAGATACTTGCTTTTATAGGAATTGACACAGTGACAGCTATCAGAAAATGGGCGGAAGAAGACATTGAGCTACTTCGTATTATGGCCAATATTTTATCGCGTGGACTTACACAACTCACTCAATTATCAAAAATAAAATATATGGCTGATCATGATACGTTAACGGGCTTACCCAATCGGTCATTATTAACTAAGCAGCTAAATCGAGGTATTATTCAGGCTAGCCAACAAAAAAGCCAATTTAGTATATTGTTTCTCAATCTAGATGGATTTAAAAGAATTAATGATACATTAGGCTATCATCAAGGTGATTATTTGTTAAAACAAGTTGCTGAACGGTTGCTAAGTGCGGTCAATAGAAAGGATACTGTTTACCGGACGGATGGAGATCAGTTTATTCTGTATTTGAGAGATTATAAAGATGAGCGTGACCTTGATTTTATCGTAGCGAAGGTTATTAACACATTCAGTCATCCTTTTATTTTAAGAGGGGAAGAGTATGTGATAACAGCTAGCTTAGGACTTTCACGATACCCGGTAGATGGGCAAGAGGTTGAAGAACTGCTGGAGAGCGCATACATTGCGATGCATAAAGCAAAGAGTATTGGAAAGAATCACTATTTAAAATTTACAGAAAAATTAAGAAAAGAAACAAAAGAAGAGTTAATCTTAACAAATGATCTTTATTACGCAATCCAACGAGATCAAATGGCTCTCCATTATCAAGCTCAAGTAAATGGGAGGACTGGCGAAATTATTGGAGTAGAAGCATTACTTCGCTGGGAACATCCGGAGTTCGGCTTTATTTCACCTTTTAAATTCATTCCTTTGGCTGAAAAAACACGGCTTATCTTACCGATTGGTCGCTGGGTTTTAGAGACGGCTTGTAATCAATTGAAAGAATGGCAAGATAAAGGGTGTAAATCCATTAAATTAGCAGTTAATTTCTCAGCTCATCAGTTGAACCATCCCAATGTAGTCAACAAAATAAATGAAGTTTTAGAAAGAACGGCTGTGAAACCAGAATATTTAGAAATAGAAGTTACAGAGAGTGTGGCCATAGATGATGCCCTGCGAGTGAAAGAAACATTAAAACAACTAAAAGACATGGGTATAAGTTTGTCGATTGATGATTATGGAAAACAATATTCTTCTTTAAATCGTCTTAAAGGAGAGTTCATGGATGCAATGAAAATCGATATGTCTTTTATTCACGGGATTGGTATTAATCCAAAAGATGAGATTATTATTAAATCCATTCTTTTGTTAGCGGCAGATCTTGGCTTAGAGACAGTTGCTGAAGGTGTTGAAACACAAGAGCAAGTTGACTTTTTAAATAAAACAACTTGCAATCGGCTACAAGGCTATTATTTCCATAAACCAATGCCAGCGGATGAAATGACTAAAATGCTCGTTCAAAATGATAAAAACTAAATAAGAGATAGCGTGAATCAGTTGTTGCAGATTGGTTCATGCTTTTTTTTTCTAAACAGTAAAATATTCCTCGACCCTGATTAGGTTGACTCAAACTTTATCTTAGGGTATCCTAAATAAAAAGAATGAAGGATAACTATTTAGTAGAAAAAATGGAGGTTTAGGTAAATGGTTAATAAAATGGAAGGTAAATGTTATCTGTCAGTTGGTATTGCCATTGGAACTGCACTCGGTGCTGCATTTGGGTTGGTATTTGAGAATATCGGTCTTGTCATCTGCATTGGTTTGGGTCTGATGTTTGGTGCATCAATAGGTGGCCTAGTAAATGACTGTAAAGTGGATATCAAAGAGAATGTAGTGAGAGTTTTTTCAGTT
>CAYROB010000131.1:0-4430 GCA_964425775.1 uncultured Carnobacteriaceae bacterium | reverse complement strand
TTCGAATCCCTTACGGTGCGTCATATATATTATAGCTTAACACTTCGGTGTTAGGTTTTTTTGTTTTTATAGGTCAATCCCTTTAAATCGGATCGAGTAATAGTGAGAATTTAGAACCCAATTATCTTTTATTTAAAGTTTGAAAATGCTATAATAATAGCATAGTCAATAATAGTCAGACCTTATTAAACCTTTTCGAGAGAAGACTTAAGGGAATAGGAGGTAGCTGGTAATTTATAAATTGCCAGTGCAATATAATGACGAACAAAAATATGTCTGATATGATAGAAGAATATCTGAAGAAAGCTCTTCAAGAAGAAGGTAAAGTTGAAATTCAACGAAATGAAATTGCAGATTTATTTGATTGTGTACCTTCTCAAATAAACTATGTCATTAATTCACGATTTACGATTCAGCATGGCTATGCTGTTGAAAGTAAACGGGGCGGGGGCGGTTATATTCGTATTATTGAAGTTCAAGTAAATAATAATGCCGAACAGCTAGAATTGATGGATGAAATCATAGGGACCGAACTATCTGAAAAGGAAGCAGAAATCATTGTTAATACACTTTATGAAAGTGATTTAATGACTGAGCGAGAAGCGCATATTATGTTAGCAGCGATGAATCAGAATCATTATACAAAAAACAAGACAATTGATGATCAAATACGAGCGAATATTTTGTCGTCAATGGTTCGATTACTTATACTACGCAATAATTGAAAGGCGGAAGATGAATTATGAATGATATATTCACAAAACGAGCGAAAGTAGCATTACAGCATGCTCAAGACGAAGCAAAGAAGCTCCGCCATCGTACTGTCGGAACGGAACATATTTTGTTAGGTTTAGTTATAGAACAAGATGGTATCGCTGGAAAAACTTTGCGCGAAGCTTCATTAACAGAAGCAAATGTCCGGGATGAAATAGAACATTTGATGGATTATGGACCAATTACATTGGAAGGTCTTGATGCTTCAGAAATTATTCTACCCTATTCACCGAGGGTTCATCAGGTGATGGCTTATGCTGCTGATGAAGCACGTCGCTTAAACAGTCCACTTGTTGGAACAGAGCATATTTTATTAGGCTTATTAAGAGATGAAAAAATATTATCCTCACAAATTATGAAAAATTTAAATCTTAGTTTATCGACTGTACGTCAGTCAATTTCAAAAAGATTAGGAATTACTTTGGATTCTAAAGGTAAACCACGACAGAATATGCGAGAGCGCGCAGCAAACCAGCGCCCAAGAAGCAAGGCGACATCTCAATCTAAAACACCAACGTTAGATTCTTTGGCAAGAGATTTAACGCAGGCTGCACGAGAAGATAAGCTTGACCCAATCGTTGGTCGTGATAATGAAGTTCGACGCATTACTCAAGTTTTAAGCAGAAGAACGAAAAACAATCCTATTCTAATTGGCGAACCCGGTGTTGGAAAAACAGCGATTGCTGAAGGTTTTGCTCAGAAAATTGTCGATCGTGAAGTGCCACCAAACTTAATAAATAAACGATTAATGGCACTAGATGTAAGTTCAGTTGTTGCAGGGACAAAATTCCGTGGTGAGTTTGAAGAGCGCATGAAAAAAATCATCGATGAGATTTATAAAGATGGCAATGTTATTTTATTTGTCGATGAATTGCATACGCTAATCGGAGCAGGTGGAGCTGAAGGAGCAATTGACGCATCCAACATCTTGAAACCAGCCTTAGCTCGTGGAGAAATTCAAACAATCGGTGCAACGACTTTAGATGAATATCAAAAATATATTGAAAAAGATGCTGCATTAGAGCGTCGTTTTGCTTCAGTTTTAGTTGAAGCACCGACAAATGAAGAAGCGATTGTCATTCTACAAGGATTGAAGGATCGCTATGAGAAGCATCACCAGGTTGATATTACGGATGAAGCGATAGAAGCGGCAGTAAGGTTCTCTTCGCGTTATATTCAAGATCGTGAGTTACCAGATAAAGCAATCGATTTGATGGATGAGTCTGGAGCCAAGGTCCGTTTAGATCAAAGTGGACAGGATAGTCCTTATAAAGAAGAAGTAGATAAGTTAAATGAATTTATCAAAGAGAAAGATGCAGCAATTAAAAATCAAAACTTTGAAAAAGCTGCAGAATTCCGTCAAAAAGAAATCAAACAAGTCAACAAAATTCAGTCGTTATTAAAGACAGATGCGACGGAACGACCTCAAGTTGTTGCCGAGGATATTGCGGAAGTTGTTGAACAATGGACGGGTATTCCAGTAAATGAAATGAAAGAATCTGAAAGTGACCGCTTAATGAAAATGGAAGACATTTTACATGAGCGTATTATTGGGCAAAATGAAGCGGTAAGTGCGATTGCACGGGCTGTACGTCGAGCGCGAAGTGGTGTGAAAGATCCACAACGTCCAATTGGTTCATTTATGTTCCTAGGGCCTACAGGTGTAGGAAAGACTGAACTAGCTAAAGCACTAGCCGAAGTGATGTTTGGTTCTGAAGACGACTTAATCCGAATTGATATGTCAGAGTATATGGAAAAATTCACGGCTAGCCGTTTGGTTGGTTCACCTCCCGGATATGTCGGCTATGATGAAGGTGGTCAACTAACAGAAAAAATTCGTCAAAAGCCTTATTCAGTTGTTTTGTTAGATGAAATTGAAAAAGCACATCCGGATGTCTTTAATATTCTTTTACAAGTATTGGATGATGGAGTCTTAACGGATGGTAAAGGACGAAAAGTAGACTTTAAAAATACAATTATCATTATGAGTTCAAACCTTGGAGCAACGGCTTTAAGAGATGAAAAAGAAGTTGGTTTTGGAGCAACGGCTTTAAGAGATGAAAAAGAAGTTGGTTTTGGTGCGGTCAGAGGTGGCTTTGACCATGACTCAATGGAGTCAAGAATTCGCGAGGAAATGAAAAAATATTTCCGACCAGAATTTTTAAACCGAGTAGACGAGTCCGTTGTTTTCCATGCCTTAGAAAAAGAAGAACTACGTCAAATTGTAAAGCTCATGACTAATGACTTAATCAAACAATTAGCTGAACAAGAGATTGACTTACGCATTACTTCGGCAGCCTTGGATATCTTGGCAGAAAAAGGCTATGATCCAGAATATGGAGCACGTCCTTTACGTCGAGCCATTCAAACAACGGCTGAGGACATGCTGAGTGATGAAATCATTTCAGGGCGTGTAAAAGCCGGTGACAAGATTACCATTGGCGGTTCTCAAGGTGAATTAACATTGAGACATCGTGGTCAGTCAAAAGCAAATAATGACAAGAAAGAAAAAGTAAATTCAAAATAAAAGCTAATTTGTACAGTTCTGAGGAAAAAGCATTTTTTATGAGAGCTGCTTTAAAAGAAGCTGAAAAAGCACAGGCAATTGGTGAAGTGCCGATTGGTGCCGTGCTTGTCAAAGAAGGAAAAATTATTGGACGTGGGTACAACCAAAGAGAAAGTACGAATCGAGCCATCACCCATGCGGAAATACTGGCGATTGATGAGTCGAATCAATCAATAGGTAATTGGCGTTTGGAAGATTGTGCTCTTTTTGTCACGTTAGAACCTTGTCCCATGTGTTCAGGTGCCATCATTTTATCGAGGATTCCGTACGTTTATTATGGGGCTTCTGATTACAAAGGGGGGACTGCTGGGACGTTAATGAATCTCTTAGGGGATGAACGTTTTAACCATCAGTCTGAGGTAGAAGCTGGTGTGTTACAGGAAGAATGTAGTGCGATGTTGACAAATTTCTTTAGAGATTTACGAGCTAAAAAGAAAGGGAGAAAATAAATGAGTACATTATTTAGTTACCAACTGCAAACAAGTGGGAAACAAGATTTTATTTTTTTAGATGAGTATATTGAAGATGCACTTTCAAAAAGTTCGGTAAAAAGTGGGATTATGGTTATTTATTGTCCACATACAACAGCCGGAATTACGATTAACGAGAATGCCGATCCGGATGTGATACGAGATTTGAAGCTGGGACTGGATAAGAACTTCCCGAATGATCCGGCGTATATTCACTTTGAAGGGAATTCAGATGGGCATATGAAATCAATGCTTGTCGGAGCAAGTGAAACCTTAATTATTGAAGACGGGCGGCCAATCTTAGGTAGATGGCAGAGTATCTATTTTGGGGAATTTGATGGACCACGAACACGAACTGTCCACATTAAGATTATCGAAGGGTAATAAAAAAACTAGTGCGAGAGAAGCTATCTCCGGCACTAGTTTTTAAATTAGTTTGTGTAATCATCAAAGTAGCCTTGGATATAAACGAAAGGTGTTCCTTTGTCGCCGCTACCCGAAGTTAAATCAGCAAGTGAGCCGATTAAGTCGGTTAACTGGCGTGGGGTTGTTCCTAAAGAAGCTTTAGCATCTTTAGCTTGATCATCTTTTTGATCAATTGATTGACGAATCGCATCAGC
>CAYROB010000130.1:3225-4435 GCA_964425775.1 uncultured Carnobacteriaceae bacterium | reverse complement strand
TAGTTGTTAGGACAACGTTAGTTGCCATTAGTAGAAAAAGTGTGAATTATTCAGGACTGAACATGGGGTCAACCTGTTTAACAAAATTAACCACTCAGAAAATATTGCGCAAGCAGACCTTGCATTAAGAGAAACAATTCTATTCATCTTTGGCGCACCAAAAGTAGGGGGACGCTTGATGCAAGAAAATCAAGAAGTCGCCATCGATTTACCAATGAAAGTATTGATTTTGGAAGATGAAGAGGGCAAGACGATCATGACACGTAATGCTATTTCATGGCTAACCGACCGCCACCAATTAACAGGAGAAGAAGCGCCAGCGATGTTAGAAAAGAAAGTACAAACCATGATTCAAGAAGCAATTGCTTAAAACAAAAAATTAAATTGTCTGTTGAAAGGGACCGTCATACTATTTGAGGGTTCTTTTTATCTACGAGATTTGCTCGAGAATGCGTGTGTTTTACTCGAGAAATGCGCGAGAAATTTGTGAGAAAGGCATAAGACATGTGCAATGAAGTACGGAATTTGCGTGAGATTTGCCTGAGAAAAGAAGTTTTTCAGAAAGTAATAAGTTATTTATGACAGGGTACATTTACCTAACCGTACACACCTGAGTTCGAGTGTGTACGGTTAGGAAAAAAAAGTAAAGATATTTCACTCCATTGAATATATAGAATAAAAGGCTAGAAAATTTTAAGCTAAGCATTTCTAGTTTTGCTGCAGAAAATAACAGGGTTTACAGTCTTTGCAGTCAATGCCTCTTGTTGGAATAAAGGCAATACCTGAGCTACAATGAAATTAAAGGAGTGGAATGAAATGGAAGCGTATACAGATTTAGCGTTACAATTTATTAATGGTGAGTGGCGTGATGGAGAAAGTGACAGCAAAGTTGAATCAATCAATCCTTATACAGAGGAAAGTTATGCGACCTTTCAAGCAGCAAGTTTAGAAGATTTGAATGAAGCGTATGAGGTAGCGGAGAAGCATCAGGCGGACTGGGCAGCGATGAATCCTTTCCAAAGAAATGGCATTATGCGTAAGGCGATTGCGATTATGGAAGAACGAAAAGAGGAACTTGTTGATATTCTTGTCAAAGAATCAGGGTCAACGGTGATGAAGGCCAGTCAAGAAGTGGATTTAACAATTGAAATTACACGTTTAGCAGCGGAGTTTCCTTTCGCGATGGAAACAACCAAAAATCAATCGATGA
>CAYROB010000130.1:0-3215 GCA_964425775.1 uncultured Carnobacteriaceae bacterium | reverse complement strand
CACGGTCATTGGTCCCTTTAACTACCCAATGTATTTAGCAATGCGTTCAGTGGCACCAGCCTTAGCAACTGGAAATGCAGTAGTAGTGAAACCTTCTTCATCCACACCAGTCAGTGGGGGAACCTTACTTGGGAAAATATTTGAAGAAGCGGGCGTACCTAAAGGGGTCCTACAAATCGTCGTGCCAAAAACATCTGAAATTGGTGATGCACTCTATGACCATCCGATTCCGGAAATGATTTCCTTCACGGGATCGACTGCGGTTGGCTCAAGAATTGGAGAAGTAGCTGGGAAACATGTCAAAGATACGATCCTAGAACTCGGTGGAAATAATGCCTTTGTTGTTCTAGATGATGCGGATATTGATAAAGCCGTTGAAGGCGCGCTGTTTGGTAGCTTCTTACACAGTGGACAAATTTGTATGGCCATTAACCGCATTATTGTGGATGAAAAGGTAATCGATGAATTTACGGAAAAATTTGTCAAACAAGCCCAAACGATTAAAGTGGGGGACCCAGCGAAAGAAGATACCTTAATTGGACCGCTGATTTCGCATGATGAAATTGAAAGACTCGAAGACGAAGTGAAACAAGCGAAAGAGGAAGGTGCTGAAGTTTTGCTTCAAGGAGAAGTGGATGGCAATGTGATGCACCCAACGATTCTCAAAGGAACCAACGATATGACAACCGCACAAAATGAAATGTTTGGGCCAGTGGTCACCATTATTCCTGCGAAGGACGATGCAGATGCTCTGCGACTAGCCAATGACACAGAAGCTGGTTTAAGTGGTGCCTTGCATACCCAAGACAGAGATCGAGCCTTTTCCTTTGCGAACAAGTGGAAGACCGGTATGGTGCATATTAATGACCAAAGCGTGAATGATGAACCGTATATCGCCTTTGGTGGCGAGAAAATGTCCGGCCTGGGACGATTCGGCCGCACCAACTCCCTCGATGCCTTCACCACCTACCAATGGGTCTCCGAACAAGTTGAACCGAGAGATTATCCGATTTAAAACAAGGGTAAAATATATTTGAAATAAGTAATCGACAAGTAAGAGCTTCCAGTGATCGGAGACTCCTGCTTGTCGATTTTTACATTTCAACAAATAAAATTATGGATAGATTACTTTAATGTCAAAGACATTGTTAAAAATAAGTAGGGTAGTCGCTATCGCTATTAATGCCAAATAACCAACACTTCTGTAAGCATCTGGTACAAAGAAAGATAGCATGAGTATTGCAACCAAGACAAAGAGATAGTAAGCCGGAAGCCATGCTGAATTGGTAATCTCAACAACCTGACCATTTTTAACAACTAAATCATTACTGCGTGACCCAAATTGCGAAGCAGAGATTGTTGCATCCTCATCCGGGAGCTCAAGTTCAATTTGTTGTCCTTCTCTAATCCTTGCTGCATCTTGCCCATCAACCTTAATTTTGATGTTACCGAGTATTCCAGAAAGTCCAGTATTACGTTTGATACGAATCAAAGTGTCCACCTCCATTATGTGTAATTTTAAAAGTTAATCTTCTGTGTAATAATCTAAATCAATTTCCTGAAGTTTGTATATTTCTTTAGTCGTTACGCCAACCTCATAGATAATCATTAATTTTGCAAGCTGAGCGCCATCAATTAAGACGATTCGATTCGAAATATTGCGTTCAGCATAATCAATTGCGCCGCGACTAAACGTAGAGGTGGTAATGAAAACTCCTTTATCCGCACCTTGTCCATGAAGTGCTCCCGAAAACTTCTGAATTTCAGGGGCAGTCACGGTATTTTTCCAACGCTTTGCTTGAACATAAATATAATCTAATCCAAGTGCATCTTCTTTAATTAAGCCATCAATCCCACCATCATGACCATATTGTGTATGAATAAAAGAATCTCTATTTTTCCCGCCGTAGCCCATATGAAATAATAAATCTAAAACTAAGCGCTCAAAAAAGTAAGGAGACATTTCCATAATTTCAGAAATGATTTCATCTGCCAATTCCTTTTGGAGGATGTTCACTGCTTGTTCGATTTGTTCTTCTGGTGTAATTTCATCCGATAGGCCAGTTTCATCAAAAATATCTGTTTGTTCTGTTTGTTCACTGGTTGAAATGTTTTGAAATTTCAAAAAACTCTCAAAAGTTTCTAAATGTTTTTTCTGTAATCGTTCACCGTATTTATTGAGAAGAGTACGCCCACGATTAGTAATTTTGTAATGTCCACGCTTGACTCGTTCAATAGCCTGCGCTTTTGTTAGATAAGTAATCGCCCAACCCGCACGATTGCTAGCAACTGTCTCTCCAGATTTAATGCGTTGATTTAGTTCATCTTCTGTAAATTCCATCGAAGTGAAAGCAGCATCGAATATTTCCCTCCGCGCCATGATTTCATTGTGCGCTAACGCTTTTAAGACATGATACAAAAAATCTTGAAAATTTGGAATCGTCATAAAAATCACCTTTCATTTAGTTTATTTACAGGATTGTAAAAATAGTAGCTACTATAGAGAGTATAGCAAGAATAGTGGTGAAATCGTAATGAGATTGTATCGATAAATATATTGAATATTAAGTTTGAGAACTCGATAAAATCCATGGTTAAAGCAAGCATTTATTGCTACAATAGGGTTAATAGACTTCAATAAAAGAGGTGGATCGATGGGTGTTAATTATAAAGGTCTTTGGAAATTACTAATAGATGAAGAAATGACTAAAACTGAAATGATTGAAGCAGTAGGAATTAGCTCGAGTACGCTGTACAAGCTAACAAAAGATAAATATGTATCATTAGATGTTATGGTCAGGATTTGTACTTATTTTAACTGCCAGTTAAGTGATATTTGTGAAGTTGAACATTCAGTTGATCAGAGAGGTGACGCATGAAGAAATTAGAATACAGTGCTGGAAATGTGAGTAAAGGTTTTTGGTTTAATGAATTTCGAAAATATAATGAATTAATTAAAGAGGGGTTTACTGATAAAGAAATTAGAAAGAAGCAAAAAGAGGAAAATATATTTCTAGCTCCATCTGTAACTTATGGCAGCAGAAAGATAGGCAAGGTCTCTCAACGAACCAAAGCTTTATCAGAACAACTATTTAATCTTTTTTTCGAAGTAGATATAAATAACCAAAAAATTATTAATTTACTTGGCATCATGATGACTGATCGATTATTTTTTGAGTATGTATATGAAGTGTACCGCCAAAATATAATTATGG
>CAYROB010000129.1:0-4438 GCA_964425775.1 uncultured Carnobacteriaceae bacterium | reverse complement strand
GCTCGATTATGCAATTATCTTCGCAAGTCTACTATCACGGAAATCATCTCTGGGGAGGTGGCCCACATGATCCAACGGCTCCTTAAACAAGCCGAATCTTACATAGGCGTCCGGCAAGGGGATGTCAGACACAAAGAGTTGATTCGAAAGTATAACAGTATTCAGCCCATTCCTGTCGGTTACAAGATAAAAGAATCGGATAATTGGTGTGCAGCCTTTGTGACTGTCATGGGGGACTTAACCGGTGCATCGAAATACTTTGGTCGTGAATGTGGGGTGCATCGTTTTGTGCAACTCTTTAAGAAACAGAAGATTTGGCAAGGGCTAGTGCAACCTCAGGCAGGTGATTTGATTGTCTTTGACTGGCGGGAAAATGGCTGGATGGATCACATTGGGCTGGTTGAGAAGTGTGCGGGGAATCAGGTGACGGTGATTGAGGGGAATACCTCGAAACGCGTTGCGCGTAGAACATATAATTGGAATGATTGGTGCGTGGCGGGGTACGCCAGACCAAAGTATCCCACGGGTGAAAAGAAGCCTGGAAAGTCGATTGCTGACCTTGCAAGCGAGGTTATCGCAGGGAAGTGGGGAAATGGACAGGCGCGAGCGGATGCCTTGATTCGTGCCGGTTATGCCCCAGAATCGGTGCAAAGAGAAGTGAATAATCAATTGAATGGACAAGTGAGTACATTGAAACCCCATATTACCATCGCGCAAGAAGTCTTACGTGGCGAATGGGGCAATGGTGACAGTCGAAAGAAAAAGCTAGAAGATGCCGGATATGATTACCGAGCGATTCAAGAGATAGTGAATCAGTTATAGAGACTAAAAGAAAAGTGAATAGAGAGATCTATGGTATTGAAGAGTCTAGTTGATTCTTCAGTACCATTTTTTTCTAATAATTTTTTTGAGGTACAGATAATCATTTACTGACATTTCTATTATAGTAATTAGAAAAAGATTATTAGCGTTTAAGATGATACACTCCTTTTAAAGAAGACACTAAAACACTAATTTGAAGGACTATTTCTTAAAATCTTTTCACTACGTAATTTTGACATAACTCAAATAAGTATAGTTTGAGGAAAGATAAAACAATTCTCTATAAGTAAAAAAAACCTTTATTTTTACTTATGGATTTGTTATATTAGGAGTTACAAAGAAAAAAGGAGGCGTACTATGCCAATTAAAGGTGTTCAATTATTACCACCAAGAGTTGAGATAAAGGATGCATTAAACTTATATAAAAAAGTAGCAGATATAAAAACATTAATCGGTCAACTAAATTCAGAATTAAATCATTCACTAATTAATTCTGAGATTATGCAGATACTTTCGTTGCAAGAGTCCGTGCAGTCTACTCGAATAGAAGGTACTCAGGTAACTTTTGCTGACATGATTGAACAAGCCACACAAGAGCATAAAAGCAAGGAAGTTATAGAGGTAATAAACTACCGAAAAGCTTTGCAAAGAGGAATTGATTTATTGAAAGATGGTCATCCAATTTCTAGTAAAATGATACAGGAACTGCACTCTATCTTAATGTCTGGAGAAGCTCGAGGGACAACATCATCGGCAGGAGAATTCAGGAAAATACAAAATTTTCTGGGCCCAGATAATAATATTGAAAATGCTGTGTACGTGCCAGTAAGTGCGGAAAAAATATCTGAATACATGACGAATTTAGAATATTATATAAACGGAGAAAAACATTTATCCTTTATAGACTATAATGGTGAGAATGTAGGGTATGAAATCTTAGATGAAAATGTTGATCCATTAATAAAAACGGCTATTATTCATGCTCAATTTGAATCCATTCATCCCTTCTTAGATGGGAATGGTCGGCTAGGTCGAATTCTCATAATCTTATGTTTTATGATGGATGATCTAATCGATCAACCTGTTTTCTTTATAAGTGAGGAACTTGAGCGGGAAAGATTACGGTATTATAATCGTCTTAACGCCACTAGAGGAGATAATCCAGATTGGTATAGCTGGATTGATTTTTTCTTATCCGCTAGTCAGCGAATGGCTAAGAACTTATTACAAAAATTGGAAGATATTGACAAATTAGCTACAAATGGCTTAGGAATCATTAACAGTGAGAATAGTACGATTCATAAAATCTGGTACTACACTTTTTCCAATCCATTTTGTACAGTTAAAGAAGTAGCAGAACACTTGGGAATAACCCCTCAAACTGCCAGAAAACATTTAAAATACTTAGCCGATAGAGGCTTGCTAGAATTAGATCAATCCAAGAAACGCAATCAATTATTTGTAAATTATGATTTACTATCGATATTAAACTAAATGGAATAGATAAGGTATGTCGTCCGTAAGATCTGTGAATGGCGACAGTCGTAAACAGCGGCTGAAAGATGCAGGCTATGATTACCGAGCGATTCAAAAGCTAGTGAATCAGTTATAGCAACTAAGAGAAAAGTGAATAGAGAGATCTATGGTATTGAAGAGTCTAGTTGATTCTTCAGTACCATTTTTTTGTTTAGGTACATATCAAATATAGATTATCGAAGATATTTGGATCAGCGGATGTGTGGTTTCAAAGACAATAGAGCATTGTATACTTGTAAAAAAATAATGATTGAGTGGTGTTTGCATGAGTAAAATTAAGATGCAAGATGAGTATGTGTTTAGGGTGTGATAAGATAGCTGAAAGAAATACGAAAAACATTGTATAGTTTGAGATGATTTGAGTGCAATAAGAATCGGGAAAAATTCAAAACTTATTGTGATAAATTACTTTATCTCGTATTATTTTTGATAATATTACTGTGAAAGGAGTCGTTGAATTATGAAAAATCTATGCGCAGTTCTTTTACTCTGTAACGCTGCATGGATGACAATTTATTTATATGGTGAATATGCGAGTTATTCTTCTAAGTACCATTCTTCTTTGATAATTTTTCCAATAATATTTTTTACGGCAGCACTTTTAATATTTTCTTCTTCAGTTTTGGAAATGACTCAAAAAGGTGAAACTAAAAATAAGGAAGACTGAGTTTGTTTTAAAACGAATTGTAAAAAAACGTAGAAAATAAATACTAATCAAAAGTTATACCTCATATGACGAGGTGCGTTTTTTTATAAGCGATAAAAAAGCACACATTTTTACTTTCTCGTTGCTTGGTAACTAACGAGTGAAAAATGTGTGCTATTTTACTTTTTAAATGATAAAACTATAGGCTGAATACTTGCAGTGCTTGATTGACATCTTCAGCTACTCGAGCGAGTTCATCACTTGCCTTACTAATTTCAACCATTGCTGATTGTTGTTCTTCGACAGATGCGAGTGACTCTTCAGTTCCGGCGGCATTTTCTTCCGCTACAGCTGCTAAGTTATCAATTAAATAAGTTAACTGTTGTTCTTGGTTACTGATGAGTTCATTTGACTGGTTAATTTGTGTAATGACCTGTTGAATTTCTTCAATCGAAGAGGCAATTCCTTGGAACTTCCCATCGGTTCGCTGGACACCATCAGTTTGAATATCGATAATTCTACCCAGATCATCCACTGTCTTAACTGCGTTCTCTGTTTTAGCTGTTAAATCATTTACAGTCAGCTCAACATCTTCAGCGAAACGTCCTGATTCTTCAGCTAGTGTTCGAATTTCTTCCGCTACAACAGCAAAACCGCGACCCGCTTCACCAGCTCGTGCCGATTCAATCGAAGCGTTGAGTGCGAGTAAGTTTGTCTGTTCCGCAATACTTTTAATCATTTCAATCGCTTGGGCGATATTATCAGCACTTTCATCGGTTTCTTCGATGATTTTGTTGATTTCTTGGGCGGCCACTCTTGTTTCATCTGTTTTTTCGACTAAGTCAGCAATTAGTTCAAGTCCTTCATCTTTTAGACGATTAACGAGTTCGGTTGAATTATTTAAATCAACCACATTTTCATTGTTAATCTCAACAACTCGTTCAAGTTCACCAACTGCGGTCGCTCCTTGTTCGACATCGTGTGCCTGTGATGTGGCTGAACCAGCGATCTCTTGTAAAACATTTGATAGCTCTTCGGTCGAAAGTTCGGTTTGTGAGGCAGTAGCGGTTAGTTCTTGTGACTGCGCAGCGACAACTTCTGCTTCATTGGCCACTCCTCCGACAAATTCTCGCAAACTATTCGAAAGGGTCTGAAAGCTTTGAGCCAAGCGTCCAACTTCATCTTCTCTGGCTAGTAAATCATCATCAATGTCCTCACTGACATCTAAGTTACTAATATTCATAGCTAATTCATTTAACTGAACAATTGGTTTCCCAATGGTTTGACCAATAAAGTAAGTAATAACAAAAGAGATTATCGCTAAAACGACCATGTACATAAGTAATTGACTGGTAAAACTAAAGGAAATAGTATCTTGAAAAGTTGTTGGCAATCCCAAGAAAAACATACCAACTGTTTCACCCGAACTACCAG
>CAYROB010000128.1:0-4454 GCA_964425775.1 uncultured Carnobacteriaceae bacterium | reverse complement strand
AAAACATTAGAAGAGCCACCTAAAAATGTTGTCTTTGTTTTAGCGACAACGGAACCACATAAAATACCACTAACGATTATTTCACGAACGCAACGTTTTGACTTCCGCCGCGTTTCTGAAGAAGATATTATTCAGCGGATGGAGTATATTCTAAATGAAATGAACGTGAACTATGAGGAAGATGCTTTGCTATTAATCGCAAAAGCAGCTGAAGGTGGGATGCGTGACGGGTTAAGTATTTTAGACCAAGCACTTTCCTATCAAGATAAAGAAATATTAACCGAAGATATTCAATCGATTACTGGAAGTGTGACACAAGAATTACTAGAGGAATACTTTGAGGCATTGGTAAATAAAGATACGAAAACAGCCCTTGATCTCTTACAAAATCTTTTATCAGAAGGAAAAGATGCCGGGCGCTTTGTAGAAGATGTTATTTTATTTGCGCGCGACCTTTTGTTATTTCAAAATACACAAGAGAAGATTCGCTCATTATTTAAAATTGCAAAGTTTAGTGAGAGTTTTGAGCGACTGGCTGCAGACATTCCAGATGAATTTTTGTATTCAGTCATTAATGTCTTTAATGAAACACAACAGGAATTACGTTTGAGTAATCATGCGGAGGTATATTTAGAAGTTGCTACAATAAAGCTTGCACAATATCAGCTTGAAGAAGCAAAGGTTCCAGTCGCAGCTCAGGCAGAACAAGCAAGTCCTACGTCATCAACTGAGATGAGTCAAATGAAAGCTGATTTACAGACCATGCGTAACTTACTTTCAGAGATACAAGAAAATGGACCGGTAGCTACTCAGGCTGCAGCAGGGCAGAAAGCTGTACCAAAGAGTCCAACAGGTTCGTATAAAGCGGATCGAACAAGTGTCTACCGAGTGCTTGGCGAAGCGACACACGATGATTTAAATCAGATTAAATCACTCTGGACAGATATCTTAGATGTACTAGAGGTCGGTCAAAAAGCCCTTTTAAACAATTCTAAGCCAGTTGCAGCAAGTCCAAATTCACTTGTCATCGAGTTTGCTTATGATATTTTATGTGAGCGAGCACAAGAAGATAATCTATTACAGCAAACAGTCAATAACTATCTAGAAAAAGTGATTAATAAAAGAGTAGAGCTTGTTTATATCACAAGTGAAGAATGGCCCAAAGTTCGAAAAGATTATATCGATCAAATGGACAAAGCTAAAAAACAACAAGCGAATCCAGAAGAGGAAACGGTTGAAAAAGAAGATGAGATTGTTTCAAAAGCAGTCGAGTTTTTTGGAGAAGAACTTGTAGAAGTTCTAGAATAAATAATATTAACTATAGGAGAATGGTAAAATGCGCGGAAATATGAAAAACATGATGAAACAAATGCAAAATATGCAAAGAGATATGGCAAAGTCACAAGAAGAATTGAACGAGACAATTTTTACAGGTGTAGCCAATGATGACTTAGTAAATATTACACTAAATGGTAAGCGAGAAGTTCAGTCGGTCAAAATCAAAGAAGAATTGGTTGAAATGGGCGACAATGAGTTGTTAGAAGATTTAGTGCTTATTGCATTGAAAGATGTATTGGCTCAAGTGGATAGTGAAACTGAGAAAGTTATGGGTAAATATGCGGATAATTTAAATATTCCTGGAATGTAAGTTAATTCTAATGGAACCAGATGTTTCAAGAAAGCAGGAATGATAAATGTATTATCCAGAACCCATTTCCCGTTTAATGGAAAGTTATATGAAGTTGCCAGGGATCGGTCAAAAAACGGCCTCACGCCTGGCTTTCTATACAGTTGGCATGAGAGAAGAAGATGTCACAAATTTTGCCAAGAATTTACTTAGCGTGACGCGCGACTTAAATTATTGTTCAATTTGTGGAAATATTACTGAAAAAGATCCGTGTATGATTTGTTCAGATAAATCGCGCGATCAATCCGTCATCTTAGTTGTTGAGCAAGCGAAAGATGTGATTGCCCTGGAAAAAATGCAAGAGTTTAAGGGGTTATATCATGTGCTTCATGGTGTTTTATCGCCGATCGAAGGAACAGGACCTGAAGACATCAATATGGCATCACTGTTAAAAAGATTGCAAAATGAAGAAGTTCAAGAAGTCATTGTTGCAACGAACGCCAATGTTGAAGGAGAAGCAACAGCTACGTATTTATCTCGTTTAATTAAGCCGGCTGAAATTAAAGTGACACGTTTGGCTCACGGCTTATCTGTCGGTAGTGATATTGAATACGCAGATGAAGTTACTTTATTGAAAGCTGTTGAAGGTCGAACAGAAATGTAATAAGGGAACTCATAGTCGAATAGAGTAAAGAAAAGCATAGGGCTCAGATTGAATATCTTTGACCTATGCTTTTTTGATATATTAAAATCATCCTCTGTTAAAGATGGAAAAATAGTATTTTCTAACGTATAATAGAAATGTAGTAAGTTTAGGAAATGGAGCGAGTCTATTGTCAGGATTATTTATTAGTGTTGAAGGGCCTGATGGGTCTGGAAAAACAACACTCGTTAAAGAATTAAGTCATCAATTAGAAGAAATATTAAATGTGCCATTACTGGTAACAAGAGAACCCGGTGGGAGTAGCATTGCTGAAAAAATACGGGAAGTCATCATTGATCCAAATAATCATGAGATGGATGCCCGAACAGAAGCCTTGTTATTTGCGGCTAGTCGCCGGCAGCATGTGATTGAAAAAATAAGACCAGCGTTGAGTTCGGGGGAAGTTGTCCTATGTGACCGTTTTGTTGATAGTTCAATTGCCTATCAAGGGGCCGGCAGAAAAATTGGTGTAGAAGAAGTAGCAGCGATTAACCGATTTGCAACGGAGAACCTAAGTCCAGATTTAACGATTTATTTAGACATCGATGCCCAAATTGGATTGAATCGAATAGGCAGTAAAGATTCGAATCGCGAGAAAGATCGTTTAGAATTAGAGGCAATATCCTTTCATAATCGCGTACGAACAGCGTATTTAAAACTATTGGATGATCATCCAGAGCGGATACATTTAGTTGATGCGGGTCAAAGTATGGAAGAAGTATTAATAGACTCATTAGCAATTATTAAAGATAAATTTCAAGAGCTTGATTTATTAAAAGAGTAGCTAGAGGGGGAGATTTTGATGAAACTGATTGTTGCAATTGTTCAAGATGAAGATAGTAAACGATTAAATGAGGCGTTCACTGAAAATGGTGTGCGAGCAACGCGGTTGAGCTCGTCAGGTGGTTTTATGCGTTCAGGAAACAGTACGTTCTTAGTAGGAATTGAGAGTAGTAAAGTAGATGCTGTTTTGGATATTATTAAAGACGTCTGTTCGACACGCATCCAGTCAATCATGGCACCACCGTCATATGATTTTAACTTTGAGATGAATTTAAATTACCCGATAGATGTTGAGGTCGGCGGCGCAACCGTTTTTGTATTAGATGTTGAACAATTCAAAAAATTATAAAGAATAGTTTAGGAAGTTGTAATGATGGCAACAATTTTAGAGAGACAAGCAGAAGTAAGTTCTTTATTTAAACGAATGAATAAAAATAATCAAATGCAACACGCTTATATTTTCGAAGGGGTTACTGGTGTAGGTAAGTATGAGATGGCTAAATGGGTAGCGCAGCTTCAATATTGTTTGAACCCAACCGAAGAGGGTGGCGCCTGTCTGAAATGCAACCAGTGTCTTCGAATAGAGGCAGAGGAACACCCTGATGTCATCACCCTGAAACCGGATGGGGCTACGATAAAAGTAGGGCAAGTTCGCCAGATAAAAGAAGATTTTTCAAAAAGTGGGATGGAAAGTCGCAAAAAAATATTAATTGTACAAGAGATGGATAAAATTACGTTAAGTGCAGCCAATAGTTTGCTGAAGTTTATTGAAGAGCCAGAAGGCGAAATTACAATAATGCTTCTAACAACAGAAGTACAAAGGTTGTTACCAACGATTCTTTCACGCTGTCAGATTATTCATTTTCCAGTTCGAAATGTGGAGGACCGGGTGGCGGATATTGTCGCAAGAGGTATTCCAAGAGAATCAGCAACAGTACTGGCGTATCTAACGCAAGACACTGATTTTGCAAAAGAAATTCATGAGAGTGAAGATTTTCAGAAAAATTTGCAAACAGTTTGGCAATGGTTCTTGTTGCTTAATAAAAATAGTGATCAAGCGTTCATCTATGTTCAAACGAATTTAATGGCCTTGGTGACGAATCGAGAAAGTTCAGAATTAATTCTGGATTTGTTGATTATTCTTTATCGAGATTTAATGGGGCTTTGTTTTGAACAAGAGCGGTTAATAGCCTTCTCAAAATATGAAGCACAATTACAAGCACTTGCGACAAGCTCTATGGCGAATAATATTGCTGAAATTTTATCCGTTATTTTAGATTCTCAAAAGAAGCTATCAAGTTATGTAGCTGCTCAAGGAATATTTGAACAAATTGCTTTGAA
>CAYROB010000127.1:0-4464 GCA_964425775.1 uncultured Carnobacteriaceae bacterium | reverse complement strand
TCTGTCAGTTCGCCTTTTTCTCCTTCTTTAAATGCTGGAGGTTCGAGCGGTGGAGCTGCTGCAGCCTTAAAATCAGGACTTGTACCTATCGTTACTGCAAGTGATGGTGGTGGATCGATTCGGATTCCAGCGAGCTTTAACGGCTTAATCGGGCTTAAACCCACTCGTGGCCGGACGCCTGTTGGACCAGGCAGCTATCGTGGCTGGCAAGGAGCATCGATCGATTTTGCTTTAACCAAATCTGTACGTGATACGTGGGCCATGTTGAAAGCTTTGCAAGTGGAACAGTATGAAGCACCGTTCGTTTTACCAGCTATTGAAGAAACTGAACTCAAACCACTTACGAGAAATTTAAAACTTGCGTATTCGTTTGATTCTCCGATTCACCAAGATGTGACGGAAGATGCTAAAAATGCAGTAAAGTCCGCAATTAATCAATTAAAGAATTTTGGCCATGAATTAGTCGAAGCCTCCCCTGCTACTGATGGAATGCGCGCAATGGAGAGCTATTATATTGTTAATGGTGTAGAGACTGCCTCTATGATTGATGGGATGGAACAAAATATGGGCACATCGATTTCAGGAGATAATATGGAACCAATGAGTTGGGCCCTTTACCGCTCAGGCTTAAAAATTACTGGAGTGGAGTATTCTCAAGTTTTAGCTTTTTGGGATCAACTAGCTGCAATAACTGAAAAATTCTTTGAAGAGTATGATGCATTAATTCTGCCTTCAACAAATGGCTCAGCTTTCAAACATGACCATTTCAAACAAACTGAAGAATTTATAAAAAAACTAAAAAACATTGATTCTTATAGTAAAGAAGACCAGCAAGCACTTATCTGGGAAATGTTCCAATATAGTTTAGCCTACACGCCATTCACTCAACAACAGAATCTTACTGGGCAACCAGCTATTAGTCTGCCCCTTTATAAGACAGAAACAGGATTACCAGTTGGTACACAAATTTGGACAAGAAAAGGAAATGAAATCTTACTCCTCCAAATCGCAAAGCTCTTTGAAGAAAAAGGCTTGTTTGATACAGAGATTATCCAGGTTGAACAAGTTTCGGAATGAATTCGTAATGCTTGCTTTAAAATCCGTACCTGTGATAGGGTTAGATTAAAGTAATATCAGTTGAAATTCGACAATTATACTCTCAAATATTTGAAAGGATAGGATGACGAATGAATAAAGAACAGTTAGAACAAATACAATTTAAAGATGGTTTTATTGCAGCATTGGACCAAAGTGGTGGAAGTACGCCGAAAGCTCTAGCCGGATATGGTGTCGCTGAAGATTCATATACAACTGAAAAAGAAATGTTTGATGCGGTTCATGAAATGCGAACGCGGATTATCACCTCCCCTTCTTTTGATTCAGATTTTATTATTGGGGCAATTTTATTTGAACAAACGATGGATCGCAATATTAAAGGTTTGAAGACACCGGATTATTTATGGGCAACCAAAGGAATCATTCCTTTTGTAAAAGTTGATAAAGGACTTGCTGAAGAGAAAAACGGTGTTCAGTTAATGAACCCTTATCCAGAACTGGATCAATTGCTTGAACGTGCAAAAGACCGTAATGTGTTTGGTACAAAAATGCGTTCGGTTATTAAAGAGGCAAACGAAAAAGGGATTAAAGATGTAGTCAAACAGCAATTTGAATGGGCCAAGCAAATTTCAAAAGCTGGACTTGTCCCTATTATTGAACCGGAAGTAGATATTCATAGTGCAGATAAAGAAGAAATTGAGGAAATCTTAGGTGCTGAGTTACTCACACACTTAAATGAACTCGCTGAAGATGAATTAGTCATGTTGAAATTATCTATTCCTTCTGTTGCAGATACTTACGTAGAATGCTCTAAGCATCCGAATGTTTTACGTACCGTAGCTTTATCTGGTGGTTATTCAATGAAAGAAGCCAATGAGAAACTAAAAAGAACTCCGGATATGATTGCGAGCTTCTCAAGAGCACTCGCGCAGAATCTTTCATATGATCAAACAGAAGAAGAGTTTGATACAGAATTACGCAAAGCAGTTACTTTAATCTATGATGCATCTGTTAATAAAGAGAAGTAAATATGAATCATTAAGTTGTTCTTTGCAGTGTAGTTGCGGGAACAACTTTTTCTACCTACTGAGGAGGAAATTCGATGAACAAGCAAAAACTAGCGCAATCTTATACGTTTAAAAATGGCCTGACACTCAAGAATCGTTTGATTATGGCACCAATGACGACTCAGATGAGTTTTTTCGATGGCGTCATCACTGAAGATGAAAAGCGTTACTATCAGATGCGAAGTAAAGATTTAGGTGCAGTCATTACTGCGGCCGCAAATGTTTCAGATAATGGTAAAGGCTGGGATGGAGAACTAGGCATTTCAGATGACAAACATATTGAGAGGTTAAGTGAATTAGCCTCATCTATCCAAGTAAATGGCACAAAAGCCTTTGTTCAATTATATCATGGTGGTCGCATGACCCATGCATCGGTGTTGAAAGGAAAACAGCCTGTTGCACCAAGTGCTGTCAAAGCGCTAAGACCGGATGCTGAGTTGCCACGTGCTCTTGATGAGGAAGGAATACTGCAAATTATTAAGGATTTCAAAGAAGCCACTTTACGGGCAATTAAAGCTGGTTTTGATGGAGTGGAAATTCACGGGGCGAATACTTATCTGATTCAACAATTCTTCTCCCCTCACTCGAATCGCCGAACAGACCAATGGGGTGGATCTTTAGAGAAACGTTTTCGATTTATTGACTTGCTAGTTGATGAAGTAACTTCGGTGGCTCGTGAAAAAGCAAATGACCATTTTGTAGTTGGTTATCGCTTCTCCCCTGAGGAAAAAGAAACGCCTGGAATTAGATTTGATGACACCCTCTTTTTAGTTGAGCAGTTAAGTCGAAAACCACTGGATTATCTCCATGTATCTTTAAGGAAATGGAGTGAAATTTCAGCACATGAAGATTATCAAGAGAAACCAATGATTGCCTATTTGAATGAGCAAATTAATGAACGGTTGGCTTTTATGGTTGTAGGTGATATTCGTAATGGAATAGACGCCGAAGATGCCTTAACCAATAGTGATTTAGCAGCAATCGGTCGTGTTCTCTTGGCTGATCCAAACTGGGCCTCTAAAGTACTGAATGACAAAGAAGAATTCATTCACTATGAAGTAGCCAGAGAAGATAAAAAATTATTGGGATTAACAAATGGTGTCTGGAGAATTATGAAAAATTCAATGGCTGAGCGGATGAAATAAGAAGTTTCTCTTTTATTTCTCAAAAAAACCAAGAAAGTATGCATTCTTTCTTGGTTTCTAATTATTTAATTTGACGATCAAATTTTACGAATAAAAAATTCTGGCTGTTCTTGTGAAGAGATGTTTTCTTCTGAAACAATTTTTTCAACTGGAATAGTAGTTTGACCAGGACCAAAAAACTCACCTGGCAAAGGAATCGTTTCTTGCGATTCCATATAATCATCTCGAGCTTTTTCCAATGCTATTTGTGCATCTTCTTGTGTTTCATATACCTCATCATTAACTAATTCAACTTCCTCACTACCAACTTCTTTTTTGTATACTTTATAACTCAAAATTAGCCTCCCCTTATCTAATCATCTTTCTTTTCCTTAATTACTTCAGTTCCTTTATTTTCAGCAATCTCTTGAGCTCGTGAGACTGCTTCCTTTTTTAATGAATAATATGAATCGACTTGTTTTGCTCCTTCGCTTTTTACAGCCCATCGATCTTTTTCACTATCATACAAAACACGTACATCCGCATCTTGTAATCTTGCTGAGTCAGAATCTTCTTCATGTGTTGTAATATCTTTCTTTAATAATTCATCAATTTCTTTTTGATCTGCTTCTTCTATCCATTCTTTTGCTTGGGAAATGGATATAGGAATTGCGCTATCCTCTTCATAGCCATCTTCCAACATCGCATTGAGAATATCAATCGCTTTGATTCGAACAGTTCGTTCAAGATTTTTCATTGAGTTTGGATAGTCAGATTTTGTGTAAGGCATACTTAACATCCTTTCTAGTTCTAGTCATTATAAATCGATTGGCTCTCCACCAGTAACCCCATATATTTGACCAGTCACATAGCTACTTTCTGCTGAAGTCAATAGTACGTAAATAGGCGCTAATTCCACTGGCTGACCGGCACGTCCTAATGGTGAGTTTTGTCCAAAACTTGGGATTTCGCCATCAAGTTTCCCATTATCTAATTGTAATGGTGTCCAAATAGGTCCCGGAGCTACTGCATTCACTCGGACTCCTTGTTTAGCAAAGTAGCCAGATAAAGACACAGTAAAGTTACTAATCGCTCCTTTTGTGGCAGCATAATCCATTAGTGAGCCGCTAGGTCCAAATGATTGAACCGAGGTTGTCGTTATAATTGTACTACCTGGTTTTAAATATACTTCAGTTACTGGATTTAATATTCTCTTT
>CAYROB010000126.1:0-4502 GCA_964425775.1 uncultured Carnobacteriaceae bacterium | reverse complement strand
TGCAGTGTTTTAATTTTACTTAATAAAGCTTGGGCAGATACTTCATCAATTGAAGGACCTTGACTATTGATTTCAGTTTCTTTTTCTGTCTTCAACTTAATATTAATACGAGTAGGTTCTTCGACCTGGATAAAGTCAGTTTTTATTGCTTCGGCTTCCATTTCATCCTTTACAAAACGACCGGTAAAACCTCCAATAAAGCCTAATGCTGTACTTTTATAGCCCAAATTATTTAATACCCTTGAAACATTAATTCCTTTTCCACCTGTTAAAAAATGTTCCTCTTGAATACGATTCAGCTCTCCAAAATTAATTTCTTCAAGGCCCACCACATAATCAATCGATGGATTTAATGTTAATGTATAAATCATTTACTCGCCTCCCATATTTTTGTTCTTTTTCGATAGTCTTTTTCTTTGTTCTTCTGATTTTCACCGATTCGATCGGTAATAATTGCGCAATCTTCAAGGTCACTTACTTTTACAAAATTTACTTTATCGAACTTTGTATGATCAGCTAGGACAAATGTTTTATTCGATTGACTAGCTGCCAACCGCTTTAACACTGCTTCTTCAGGATCCGGAGTTGTATAACCAAACTCTACATCAACTCCATTTATCCCTAAAAAGGTTTTATTAAAGCGGTAGTTACTGAGTTGTTGTAAAGCTGAAGCACCGATTATTGCTTTAGTGGTTACTTTGATTTGACCACCTATTAAAATCGTTGTGATCCCATAATCAGTCAGCAACTCTGCATGTTTTATACCATTTGTTACGACCAGCGTTGTTTTTAGATTTTTTAAAAAAGGAATCATTTCATAGGTTGTTGTACCAGCATCTAAGTAGATAATATCTTCTTCTTGAACAAACGTTGAGGCTAATCGAGCAATCTCTTTCTTTTCTTGGATGTTTTTGGTTGATTTTTCTTTAACTTCCATTTCACTCGATAATGTATAAACTCTTTTAGCGCCACCATGAACTCTGACAAGTAAATTCTGTTCTTCCAACTCGGACAAGTCCCGGCGTACAGTGGATAAAGAGCAGTTCATTTCTTTTTCTAAATCTTTTATCTTAACTGTGTTTTCTCTGTTCAATTTTTCTAATATATAATCATGTCGCTCTTCTGTTAGCACTTTTATCACCTCGTAATTTGATAATAACACCAAATGAATTCGTTTTCAACCAAATTCTTTCAAAAACATTCAAATCCCTTTGATAAAAACTTGTAAAAGTGTATACTAACAAAGTGTTATTTATATATTTTTATAAAATTTTTTAGGAGGATTCAAAAATGAATAACAAAGTTTTTAATAAGTTGCAAACTTTGGGTAGAACTTTTATGCTCCCAATTGCTTTGCTTCCAATTGCTGGTCTGTTTTTAGGACTAGGGTCAGGTTTTACAAACCCATCATTTATTGCTCAGTATAATCTTGAAGCAGTAATGGGTGAAGGTACTGTTATCTACAGTATCCTAAGTGTCATGATTGATGTTGGTGGTGTGATTTTTGATAACTTAGCACTACTATTTGCGATTTCGGTCGCTTCTGGTTTAGCAGAAGACCGTAAAGAAGTTGCAGCTCTGTCATCAGTGGTCGGGTACTTTACGATGTATGCAGCTTTAACAAGTGCGATTCACAACTTCAGAGATATCGATGCGCTCTATGAAATTGAAGGATTAGTTGGTAGCGTACTAGGTTTTGAAGAAACACTTAACACTGGAGTATTTGGTGGTATTATTATTGGATTACTTGTTGTTACACTTCACAATAGATTCTACCGTGTTAAGTTTATTGATGCCTTATCATTCTTCCAGGGAACACACTTTATTCCAATTATTTCCACTGTTGCTGGAGCAGTTCTTGGTTTTGTCTTCGCATTTGTCTGGCCATTTGTTGGTGCTGGAATTGCGAACCTTGGTGGACTAATTGTTGAGTCTGGTGCCTTCGGTTCATTCTTGTATGGATTTATCTACCGTGCCCTGATTCCTTTCGGTTTACACCACGTTTTCTATCTACCTTTCTGGCAAACAGCCCTTGGTGGATCAGCCGAAGTTGCAGGACAAATGGTTTATGGAGCACAAAATATTGTGTTTGCTGAATTAGCAGCAGGACAAGCAATTTCTCCTGAATTTGCAAAATATTTCTCATTCCAATTCCCATTAATGATTGGTGGTTGGCCGGCAGCTGCATTGGCAATGTACCATGTAGCGCGTAAAGAGAAGAAAAATGATGTTAAAGGATTATTATTCGGTTCATCGATTACTTCGATTTTAACAGGTATTACTGAACCAATTGAATTTACTGTATTATTTGCCTCACCATTCTTATTCTATGGAATTCACTCGGTCTTAGCTGGGTTCTCCGTAATCTTAGTTGAATGGTTAGGTGCTGGAGTTGGCTTGACTTTCTCCGGAGGATTAATTGACTTTATTATTTACGGAATCATCCCAGGAAATGCTCGTACAAACTGGATGGTTTTAGTACCACTCATTATTGCTTGGGCTGTTCTATACTATGTCGTCTTCCGCTTCAGTATTGTGAAATTTAACTTAAACACACCTGGACGTGGCGATGATGATGAAGAGGTTAAACTACACTCAAAAGACGAATACCGTGAATTACATGGGATTGGTGAGATGAGTGAAGATGATGAACTTTCATACCAGATCATTCATGCTTTAGGTGGGTCAAATAACCTTGATCAGTTCACTAACTGTGCAACACGTCTACGTGTAACTGTTAAAGATGGTAAAAAAGTTAGTGAAGCAGCATTACGTCAAACAGGTGCTGCTGGAGTTGTTTTAAGTGGTGAATCTGTCCAAGTAATTTATGGAACAAAAGTAGAGGGAATCGCTGGTGATATTAACGACTTCTTAAGACGTAATCCAGATGTTGCAAACGATGATGTAGCTGCACCTGTTCAAGAGAGCGCTCAAGCAGAAGAACCTGTTGCTGACGCACCTACTACAGATGCAAATGCTGAAGTTATTGCCTCACCAATGACAGGATTAATTGTTCCTTTAGAAGATGTTGCTGATGATGTATTCAGTTCTAAAATGATGGGAGAAGGAGTAGGTATTTTACCAACAGATGGTAAAGTATATGCCCCAGTCTCAGGTGAAGTTACAGTTGCTATGGATTCAAACCATGCAGTCGGCATTACAAGTGACGACGGATCAGAAATACTGATTCACGTAGGTATTGACACAGTTGAAATGAAAGGTAAAGGTTTTGTCTCACACATTCAAAAAGGCGACAAAATCACTGCTGGAGATTTACTCATTGAAGCAGATCTAGATGCAATCAAAGACAGTAACTATGATACAACAACAATGATTATTGTCACAAACACTCCTGACTACGCTGAAATTACAGTAAGCGCCGAAGGAAATGTTTCACATGCTGACGAATTATTAAAATTAATTCCTTAAGCTTTAAGTAATAAACAAATAACCAAGACAAAATCCCCTTCTAAGGTTTAGTTAACCTTTAGAAGGGGATTTTTTTATCCAAGTAATTAAAAAATCCTAGTCGGTTATCTTGCGATAACGAACTAGGACCTAAATATATTGGTTCATTGTCAAATAGTATTGATAGATAAATTTAGAGGGTGTGGCTAAAGCTGCACTCTCTATTTTTATAATTAAGTTTGATTTTTTATTTTAGTGAATTTTAAAATACTCCCTTGGAGTTTATTTTAAATCCAAGGCGAGCTGAAACAGATGATTAACTTTGATTATCATCAGTAGTTTTCGTTTTTACACGGCTTCATTTTCCTGATAATAAACAGGTTTTGGTGCTAGACCATCCGTGGTTAATGTAAAACTGATCATAATTCGACTACGTAAATTTCTAAAGTTTCGGTAACCGTATCCTGAGCGCTTAATATTTTTAATCTTGTTATTAATCCCTTCAATTGGCCCATTTGAGAGGGTATAGACAAAGGCATTCTTAATCGGATCTAGGTATTTTTCTAATGTTGTTAAAGCTGTTCTAATCCTCTGAGGATAAACTGTTTCTTTCGCATGATTTAATGCTTCTTCAAAGTATTCAAACCGACGGTTTTTTAAAGCCCACTTTAATCGGTTGACAATCTGATAGGCTTTAGATAATGCCGGTGACAAGCTTAGTAGGTACTCAAGCATAATATATTCAGTAACTTTTCCGTCGTATAGTCGATGAGTATAATAGTCTTCAAAGTTAAGATCCCAGTCATTTTTTAGAATCAATTTCCATTGTCTCTTTAACTTTCGGTAATCACGTGGACGAAGATATCGTATTTTTTTCATTTCTCGAATACGTACTTGATTGAGCGCACGATTCAATAATTGAACAATATGAAAGCGATCAATAATAATCTCAGCGTTAGGAAAACATTGATGGACAAGGCCAATATATGGTGAGTACATGTCCATTGTTACCGTCTTGACCTTTCGCCTTGCTTGCAACGAGTAACGTAAAAAATAAGAGGATAGATATGCTTGCTGCCTATTTTCAATGACAT
>CAYROB010000125.1:1812-4520 GCA_964425775.1 uncultured Carnobacteriaceae bacterium | reverse complement strand
CGAATCGGCAGATATCGTACTCATGCGAAGTGATTTAATGGATGTCCCAACAGCAATCGAATTAAGTAAAGCAACAATAAAAAATGTACGAGAAAATTTATTCTGGGCATTTGCCTATAATACGTTAGGGATTCCAGTAGCAATGGGTATACTTTATGCATTTGGAGGACCTTTGCTCAATCCAATGATTGCAGCAGCAGCAATGAGTTTTAGTTCTGTTTCTGTTGTCTTAAATGCATCACGTCTGAAAAGATTTAAACCATCTAGTGTGAAATAATAAAATGTTTACACTATGATTGTAATACACGACAAAGGAGAGTGTTTGAATTGAACCAACTATCAACAGAACAAAAGGATGAGTTAATAGGAGTCCTTAGAAAAAGATTTGAAGAAAATATGCACCGTCATCCAGCAATAAAGTGGGAGAAAGTAGAAGAGAAACTTCATAATCAACCGGATAAAATGGGCTCATTACTAGCTATGGAATAAACTGGTGGAGAACCAGATATAGTCGGAGATGAATACGTATTTATTGATTGCTCAACAGAAAGTCCAAAAGGGCGACGGAGTTATTGCTATGATCGGGAAGCACTGAACAGCCGCAAGAAAAATAAACCCAAAAATGATATCTTAACAGTTGCTTCAGAAATAGGAATTGAACTTTTAACTGAAGAAGAATATCGTAATTTACAATCGATAGAAGCGTTTGACTTAAAAACATCTAGTTGGATTAAGACACCTTCAGAAATACGTGAATTAAATGGAGCATTATTTTGTGACCGCAGATACAATAACGTTTTTGTTTATCATAATGGTGCCGATTCTTATTATGCATCTCGTGGTTTTCGTGGAAAATTAGTCCTTTAACTTCATAGAGTAAAAAAAAGAAACCAATCATCTAGTGAGTAACCCGCAGATAGTTTCATATCTGTGCCACTCAAAGATTTGGTTTCTTTTTTACTTTGAAAAGTAAGAGTTAAATCCAAAAAGGTAATTTTATTGTATCAAAATCAATAGAAAATTTATTTGGACCGAAAACTTCGCCATCCTTTTGAGCATACTGAGGAGAGTCGATCAATAGGTTCACTTTTTTGGATGTGAAAGAATGAAGTTTAGGGTGAGTCAAATGTGTCTTAGTTGTGAGTAATTTAGCTGCAATCGATGCTAAGTCCCTTGCCGAAACATTGTCAGCAATTAACACCTCAAGCTGCTCATCTTTCCCGCTTGCTTCAGGTACGATATAAATTCCACCAGCAAAGGAAGGATTATTCGCAACGAGTGCCAATTGAACATTATCAAATTGGTGCTCACCATCATCAGTCGTTAAAGTAAGTGGAAACTTTTTCTGTTTAGCAAAGCCAGAAAATATCCCCAAAAAATAAGATTTAGCTCCCAATTTTTCTTTGTTTTTCCCTGAACTCATTAAGTGACCAATCATCCCATCGATTCCAAAACCAATACTATTTACCGCAAGATGTTCTGTTTCTCCTTGAGTGGCAACAATAATTGATAGATCTTGTTTTTCCTGAATAGAAAACAAATGTAAAAGCGCATCATGAGGTTTCAAGGGAATTTGATGAGCACGTGCAAAATCATTTCCAGAACCAGCCGGAATATAACCAATCGCATTTCTAAATTGATATTTGGTATAAACTCTGACGAAGTGATTTAAGCTTCCATCACCACCAACGACAACAAAAATGTCTGTAGAATCAATTGTATCTTTCATTTGGAAAAGTAATGTGTCTAACTGTTCAACATTTTCTGTAATTAAAAAGTCATAATTTATTCTATATTTTGGTAATTCCAGGACTAGTTTTTTAAAGACAGCTTGGCTATTTCTGGATTGTTTATTCACAATAAAATGTAAGAAGTGCTCCAATCATAAAACCTCCGAAATACTTTTTTTTCATGTAAAATGATACTTTTTAAATCCAAAAAGGCAACATTTCTGTAGTAAAGTAATAGTTATATTCATCTTGATGGATTAGCTCTCCATCTTTTTGAGCGTATTGATCGGAATCAATAGCAATCTTTACATTTTTTGATTTAAACGAATGAAGCTTTGGGTGTGATAAATGCTTCTTGTCCGTTGCGATTCTAGAAACAATAAAAATTAAATCTTTAAAAGAAACATCATCTGCAATTAGCACATCGAGTTCATCATCGCTACCATCGGCATCGGGTATGAGGTTAATCCCCCCACCAAGGTATGAATTGTTAGCGATTAGTGCTAATTGAACGTTCTTAAATGTATGGACTTCATTGTCTACTTCTAAAGTAAGTGGAAATTTGTTTTGTTTACTAAAGGCAGAAAAAATGGCTGAAACATATGGAAAAAGACTTCGTTTTTCTTTTAATTTGTTTGAATTTACAAGCTTAATAATTTGACCATCGATTCCAGCTCCAATGCTGTTTACTGCATAGTGGTCGGTTGAATTTTGACGCGCACAAATAATAGCCAGATCGCGCTTTTCTGTCACATTGAACAAATATTTGACGGCTTCCTTGGTATTAGTTGGTATTTGATGTGCCCGCGCAAAGTCATTTCCGGAACCTGCCGGAATATAGCCGATGGCGTTACTTAGGTTATGCTTTTTATAAAGTGTAACCAATTGGTTTAAACTTCCATCACCACCGACAACGATAATTAAGTCATTCTTTTGGATTTTAGTTTTTATTTCAACTAATAGCCGATCTAATTGTTC
>CAYROB010000125.1:0-1802 GCA_964425775.1 uncultured Carnobacteriaceae bacterium | reverse complement strand
TGTTCGAGGTCTTCTGTAACTACTAGCTGATAATTTTTAGTAAATTTAGGTAATTCGATGAGTAAGCGATTATAAGTTGCAATACTCTTTTTAGATTGTTTATTCACAATAAAATATAAGAATCTTTTCAAGCATAAAACCTCCGTGTTTATTCTCTGCGACTAATTATAACGCATAAAAAACTTTTATGAGAATTATTTTTTTGTTTGTTTAATAATTGTTGATTAGTTATACTAACTAAAGTATTTTTAAAAGGGAGGATATAAATGCGTAACTTAATGAAAGAGTATGAAATGAGTTGGGAATCAGTCCTGCAAGTTGTAGTAGGTAGTTTTTTGCTATCGCTAGCTTTTCAAGTCTTTTTATTGCCAAACGAAATTATCTCGGGTGGAGTGTCTAGTTTATCGATTATTATTAATGATGTCACTGGGTTACAACCTGCTATTATACAATATGCGTTTAACATTCCATTGCTTATATTGAGTTTTTTATTACTTGGAAAAGATGTAGGCGTTAAATCCTTGATAGGAAGTCTAGTTTTTCCATTTTTTACGGGCTTAGTCAGCGGTTTACCTACATTAACAGAAGATTTGCTTTTAGCCTCGGTATTTGGCGGAGTACTCGTAGGAATTGGTGTGGGAATTGTGTATCGAGGGCGTGGATCAACAGGAGGAACAAGTACAGTTGCTCAGATTATTGCCAAATATGCAAAGATAAGTATGGGAAATGCAGTGCTCTTAGCGGATGTTATTATTATTGTGATCGGTTTCTTTGTGTTTGATTTAGAGGCTATTTTATATGGAATTATCACGTTAACAATTGCATCAAGAGTGATTGATATCGTATTAGTAGGTATCAGTGTTCAAAAAACAGTCCTGATCATTTCAGATGAAACTGAAATGATTCGGCTAGAGATTCTAGAGAACTTTGACCGTGGAGTAACGTTATTTGATGCTCGTGGCGGTTACCGCAATGATCCAAAAGAGATGATGATGGTTGTTATTGAAGAACGAGAGATTACAGCTTTAAGAGAGATGATTGTAGAACAAGATGAAGATGCATTTGTTGTTGTGATGGCTGCAAGTGAGGTTATGGGACGTGGTTTTTCCTTAGAGAAATATTTCCCAATCAATTAGTAAAGTTGCCGAGAAAAGTACTGAAGACTTCGCTTGTGTTTGACTTTGTCGCAATAAAATATTATAATGTTTAGTTGAAGGATATATTAATTTATATTTTGTTTGCAGAGACGTATGGGATGGTGAAACATACGAACAAAGATTAATTAATGCTCCCTTCTAGTAAAAATGTGTGAGCAATCATACCGCGAGTAGCGCGTTAACATACATAAAGAGGTAATGGACAAACGAGTAATGTCATTGCAAACAAGGTGGTACCGCGTATCGACGTCCTTGTCGCAATGAGATTACTCGTTTTTTTATATAAAAAAATAAAGAGAATGAATAGGGGAATAAGAATGAAAGTATTAACAAGTGCTGAAATCAGAAGAATGTTTCTCGAGTTTTTCAAAGAAAAAGGACACAAAATCGAAGAAAGTGCATCGTTAGTTCCAGTTGATGATCCAACATTATTATGGATTAACTCTGGTGTTGCTACCTTAAAAAAATATTTTGACGGTTCGGTCGTTCCAGCAAATCCACGTATTGCTAGTTCACAAAAAAGTATTCGTACAAATGATATCGAAAATGTTGGTATAACAGCGAGACACCACACGATGTTTGAGATGCTAGGTAACTTTTCAATTGGCGACTACTTTAAAGAAGAAGCAATTGAATGGGCCTGGG